>DAHWEX010000168.1 GCA_027326205.1 Actinomycetota bacterium | reverse complement strand
CACGCGGTCGCCGCCCGGGCGCGGCGCCGCATCGAGGTACTCGACGGGCACGTCATCGCCGACTCCGGCCCGGCCCCCGCGTCCGGCCGCCTGGCCGGGGCCACGCAGGAGGGACCGTCGTGACCACCGTCCCGCCCGTCCCGGCGGCTGCCCGGCTACGGCCCGCTGACCTGGCGGGCCTGGCCAGCATCGGGCTGCGCACCCGCAGGCTGCGCGCCGCGCTGTCCGCGCTCGGCATCGCGCTCGGCGTCGCCGCCATCGTGGCCGTCCTCGGCCTGGCCGCGTCCTCCCAGGCCGCGCTGCTCAACGAGATCCAGGCGCTGGGCACTAACCTGCTCACGGTCGGCAACGGGCAGACCTTCGGCGGCGCCACCGCCGAGCTGCCGCCGGCGGCGCCGGGCATGATCGCCCGGCTGCCCGGCGTCACCGCCGTGCAGGACACCGGAGCCGTGGGCGGGATCAACGTCTACAAGTCACCGCTCGTCCCCCCGGTCGAGACCAACGGCCTCAGCGTTGACGCGGCCACCCTGGGGCTGCCCGCCGTGGCCGGCACGAGCGTCGCCCAGGGCGGCTACCTGAACGCCGCCACCGCCCGCGCGCCGGCGGCCGTGCTCGGTGCCACGGCGGCGCGGCTGCTCGGCTTCGACCGGATCCGGCCGGGAACGCGGATCTGGCTGAGCGGAGGGTCGTTCGGCGGCCAGTGGTTCTACCTGAGCGGCATCCTGCGGCCGGATACCTACGCGCCGGAGCTCGACGCCGCGGTGCTGGTCGGCTTCCCCGCCGCGCAGCGGTATCTCGGGTTCGACGGGCACCCGTCGCAGGTTTACGTCCGCACCGCCAGCGACCCCGCCGTCACCGCGCGGGTAGACGGCCTCCTGGCGGCCCAGGCCAACCCGGAAAACCCGGGCCAGGTCACCGTCTCCCAGCCGTCGGCGGCGCTCACCGCGCAGGCCGACGCCAAGGGTGCGCTTGACACCCTGTTCCTCGGCCTGGGCGCGGTCGCGCTGCTGGTAGGGGCGATCGGGGTGGCCAACATCATGGTGATCTCGGTGCTGGAGCGGCGCCAGGAGATCGGGCTGCGCCGCGCGCTGGGCGCGACCCGGGGCCAGGTCCGCGGTCAGTTCCTCGCCGAGGCGGTCCTGCTGTCGCTGGCCGGCGGCGCCTGCGGCGTCGCCGCGGGCGCGACCGCCACCGCCGCCTACGCCCGCGCGCACGGGGAGGCCGTCGTCATCCCGCCGGACGCCTGGGGCGGCGGGCTGGCCGCCGCCGTCGTCATCGGCGCCCTGGCCGGCCTGCTGCCCGCCATCCGCGCCGCCCGCCTGTCACCCACCCGGGCCCTGTGGAGCATCTGACCTGACCCGGCGGCGGCCGGGCGCGCCGGACTGACTACCGTGCCCGCCCGGGGAGGTCGTCGTCATGCCCGTAACCGTCGTCATTCCCGCGAAACGGTTTCGTGCTCCGCCCGGCCCGTCCCTCTTGACCGCGGGGGCCGGGTTGACCGTATCGTTATAGTTACCGAGAACCCGATGTCCATGATGACCCGATATCCATGATCAACCGTGCGGCTGGAGATCCAAGACGTGATCGAGGAGATCATGCCGGCGACCGCGGCGTGCGCCGAGTCCTTCGGGGCGTCGCCGGGAACCGGACTGTTCCCCGAGGAAGAGGCCCTCGTCGCGCGGGCAACGCACAAGCGGCGCCAGGAGTTCGCGACGGGCCGGGAGTGCGCGCGCGAGGCGCTCGCGGCCATCGGCATCGGCAAGATGCCGATCATGCGCGGCTTCCGGGGTGCGCCGCAATGGCCCGCGGGAATCGTCGGCAGCATCACGCACTGTGCCGGCTACTGCGCCTCGGCGGTCGCGCGGGCCGGGGACCTCGCCGCGATCGGGCTGGACGCGGAGCCCGCCGCGCCGCTCCCCGGCGGCGTCCTGGAGATGGTCACCACGCCCGCCGAGCGCGCGCGACTGCGCGACCTGGCCGCCGCCCAGCCGGAGATCCCCTGGGACTGCCTGCTCTTCTGCGCGAAGGAGGCGGTCTACAAAGCCTGGTTCCCGCTCACCGGCCGCTGGCTCGGCTTCGCCGACGCCGACATCGCGATCAGCGCGGCCGACGGCACGTTCACCGCCCGCCTCCTCGTCGACCCCCCCGCCGGAACCGCGCGCCTGCTGGCCGGCGGTTTCTCCGGCCGCTGGCTGTCGCGCGCCAACCTCATCCTGGCCGCGATCGCGGTCCCCGCCTGACCAGGGCCGCCCCGCCCGGGCCCGCCCTTCACGGAAGCGGCCGGAGCGGGGAGAATGGAGAACGCGGGGAGAACGCACCAAGCGGCTATGCCGGGCCACCACTGCCGGGCGGCCGGCCGCTGACCGCACGATTGGGGCTGGCGTGACGGAGATCGTGATCGATCCGACGGTTCCCGACGCGGCGCGGCGGGAGCTTGAGCAGGCCCCGCTGAGCGCGCTGACCGGGTTCGGCGACCCCCGGCCCGGGCCCGGGGACCGGGCGGGCGACCCGGAGAACGACGATGTCCCGCTGCGCTCCCCGGGGGCGCGGCCCGCCGCCGGTGCCATCATCGCGGTGATGATCGTGCTGCTCGTCGCCGGGCTGGCGTCACCCGGGCCGTTCGCCGCCGACCTGGTGTTCCTCGCGATGCTCATCGCGCTGCCGTGCGCCGCGGCCGGCAGCCTGCAACTGCTGCTCAAGGCGCAGCGCTCGCTGCCCGAAGTGGCGCACGGCCGGCCCTGGGGGCGGCCTACCGCGGCGGCGGCCTACCGCGGCCGGTACGTGGTGCCCGCGCTGGACCTGGAAGGCGACGCCCTGGCCCGGTGGCAGCGGGCGAGCCAGGCCGCCCGGATGATCAGGGCGTCGGAGTCGGTGCGCCTCGGCTTGATCAACTCCGTCGAGGTCGCCGCGGTACTGCCGTACCACCTGTGGGACGTCGCCGAGCGGCTGGCGCTGCTGTCCGGGCCGCGGCGGCGCCAAGCCGAACTGCTGCGCGACCTGGACGCGGCCGACCCCGACGTCCAGGTGGTCCTCGGCCCGCAGCGGCGGGTGCACGAGCTTACCCTCGCCGACATCGAGCGCCGCATCGGCCGCCTCGAGGACTTCGCGGCCCTCGCCGCCACGGCGGACGCCGCCCGCAAGCGGCACCGGGCCATCGCGGAACTCGCCGCGCTCAACGCCGACTACGAGGAACTCCTCATCCGCCTCGGCGACGCCGACGACGCGCTCACCGAGGCGGGCCGCCCGGCCGTCGAACTGCGGGCCATGACCGCCGAGGCGCAAGACGCAGTCCACCGCGCCAACGAGGCCGGCCGCGCCCTGGTCATCCCCGGGTGAGCGTTCCCGTGGCCGTTTGGCGGCCGTGGCGGTCGCGGGCGGTCGTGACGGTCGTGCCGTCTGGGCCGCGGGCCGCGCCGACGAGCAGGCCCTGGTTGTCGAACAGCGGCGCTACCAGGCGGTAGGAGAAGGTCACGCCGCCGTCCGCGGCGCCGTCCGCGGCGCGGGCGGCCTCGGCCATGGCGATGGCCTGCAGGGGCCCGTGGGTGAGCAGGCCGGGATAGCCCTCGACCTCGCGGCAGAAGTCCCGGTCGTAATGGATGCGGTGCGCGTTGTAGGTCAGCGCGGAGAAGCGGAACAGGACGACGGGCGAGATCTCGACCTCCCGTTCGCCCGTGCCAGCCGGAACCTCGGGGCCGGGGCCTGGGGTCCCGGGGGCGCCCGGGCCGGCCGCCGGGGTGCCCGCCGCCTGGCGGTAGACGATGTCCTGCTCCTCCTCGACGACGACCTCGCCCCGCTGCAGGACCTGGTGGCCCGCCGTCACGAACGTCAGGTGGCCGCTGCGGCCGTTCTTCTCGGCGACCGACAGCACCCGGGTGCGCCTGGTCGCCGGCTCGCCGCAGCGCAGCGGCCCCCGGGTGCGGACGCGCCCGCCCGCCCACATCCGGCGCAGGCCGGGACCCGGGGGAACGGGCAGCGTGCCGCGCACCGGGTGCCCGTCGGGGCCGAGGTCCGCGACCGGGGCACGCTCCAGGAGGTACACCCAGTGCCACAGCGGCGGCAGGCCCGCGCCGCCCGCCAGGTCGGGTACGGGCACGCCGAGCAGGTCGCCGAGCGCACGGGCGGGAACCGGGTCGAGGACCTCGGTGCGTTCCAGGACATCGGGCACGGTCTACCTCAGATCGGGTGGCGCTGAATGAGCTGGCGGGCGATGACGTTCCGCTGGATCTCGTTGGTGCCCTCGCCGACGATCATCAGCGGGGCGTCGCGGAAGTACCGCTCCACGTCGAATTCCGTTGAGTAGCCGTAGCCGCCGTGGACGCGGACGGCGTTGAGGGCGATCTCCATCGCGGTCTCCGAGGCGAACAGCTTCGCCATGCCCGCCTCCAGGTCGCTGCGCGCGCCGCTGTCGTAGCGGCGCGCCGCGTACCGGACGAGCTGGCGGGCGGCCTCCAGCTTGGTCGCCATGTCGGCGAGGTAGTTCCCGACCGACTCGTGCTGCCAGATCGGCTTGCCGAACGCCTCGCGCTGCTGAGCGTAGCGCAGCGCGTCCTCGAACGCCGCGCGGCCCACGCCGAGGGCGCGGCTGGCCACCTGGATGCGGCCGATCTCCAGGCCCCGCATCATCTGCGCGAACCCCTCGCCCTCGGTCCCGCCGAGCAGCGCCGAGGCCGGCACCCGGAAGTCGTCGAAGGCGAGCTCGCAGCTCTCCACGCCCTTGTAGCCGAGCTTGGGCAGGTCCCGGCTGACGGTGAACCCGGGGCCGTGCTCGGCGAGCAGGATCGAGATGCCCGTGTGCGCGGGCACCGCCGAGGGGTCGGTCTTGCACAGCAGCGCGACGAGCTGCGAGCGGCGCGCGTTGGTGATCCACGTCTTGGATCCGTTGACGACGTAGTAGCCGTCCCCGTCGCGATCCCCGACCCGCCGTGCCACGGTCCGCATCGCCTGCAGGTCGGAGCCGCCGCCGGGCTCGGTCAGCGCCATCGTGGCGCGCACCGCCCCGGTCGCCATCGGCGGCAGGTAGCGGTCCCGCTGCTCGGCGGTGCCGTAGGCGACGAGCAGCGTGGCCACGACCGTGTGCCCGCCCATCGCCCCGGCCAGGCTCATCCAGCCCCGTGCCAGCTCCTCGGTGACCGCCGCGTAGCACTGGGCGGACACCTGCGTCTCTCCCCATGGGGAGGGGATCGCCAGCCCGAAGATGCCCAGCTCCTTCATCTGCCCGATCAGCTTCTCGGGGTAGGCGTCGGCGTGCTCAAGCTCCCGCGCGGCCGGCCTGACCTCCCGGTCCACGAATTCGCGTACGAGCGCCACGATCGCGGCTTCCTCACGGCTGAGCCCGTCCGGCGCGGCCTGGTCCATGCGTGGGCCCTCCTCAATCGCGGCGGTCATCAACCACAATAGAGATCATGAGCGGGCGCTGGCAGTTCTGGGTGGACAGGGGCGGCACGTTCACCGACATCGTCGCCCTGCGGCCCGACGGGACGCTGCGAACCCACAAGCTGCTGTCGGAGAACCCCGGGCGGTACGCCGACGCCGCTGTCGCCGGCATCAGGCACCTGCTCGGCCTCGGGCCGGACGACGCGGTTCCCGCCGGGTCGGTCGAGGCGGTGCGGCTCGGCACCACCGTCGCGACCAACGCGCCGCTGGAACGCGAGGGCGACCCGACCGTCCTGGTGATCACGCGCGGCTTCGGTGACGCGCTCCGCATCGCCTACCAGAACCGGCCGCGCATCTTCGACCGGCGGATCCTGCTCCCGGAACTGCTCTACTCGCGGGTCATCGAGGCCGACGAGCGGGTCGGCGCGGACGGCGAGGTCGTGACGCCGCTCGACGCGGCCGCCGTCGAGCGCGGGCTGCGCGCCGCGCACGCGGCGGGGTTCCGCTCCGTGGCCGTGGTGTGCCTGCACGGCTACCGCTTCCCCGCGCACGAACGGCGCATCGGGGAGATCGCCAGGGCGGCCGGGTTTACCCAGGTCTCGCTCTCGCACCAGACGGTCCCGCTGATGAAGCTGGTCTCCCGGGGTGACACCACCGTGGTCGACGCGTACCTCTCGCCGATCCTCGGCCGCTACGTCGCCTCGGTGTCCGCCGCGCTGGCCGGGGTGCCGCTGCTGTTCATGCGCTCAAGCGGCGGGCTCACCGACGCGGCCAGGTTCCGCGGCAAGGACTCGATCCTGTCCGGCCCCGCCGGCGGCATCGTGGCCGTCGCCAAGACCTCGGCGGCGGCGGGCTACGACCGGGTCATCGGCTTCGACATGGGCGGCACCTCCACCGATGTCTCGCACTACAGCGGCGAGTACGAGCGGCAGTACGAGACCCAGGTGGCCGGGGTCCGGCTGCGCGCGCCCATGCTCTCCATCCATACGATCGCGGCGGGCGGCGGCTCGCTGCTGCGGTACGACGGGTCCCGGTTCCGGGTCGGTCCCCGGTCGGCGGGGGCCAACCCCGGCCCGGCCGCCTACCGGCGCGGCGGCCCGCTGACCCTCACCGACGCCAACGTCATGCTCGGGCGGCTACAGCCCGCGCACTTCCCGCACGTGTTCGGCCCGGACGGCGGCCAGTCGCTGGACGCCGGCGTGGTCGCGGAGCGCTTCGCCGCGCTCGCCGCCGAGGTAGGGGACGGCCGCACCCCGCAGCAGGTGGCGGCGGGCTTCCTGGAGATCGCCGTGGCCAGCATGGCCAACGCGATCAAGCGGGTCTCGGTGCAGCGCGGCTACGACGTGACCGAGTACGCGCTCGCGACCTTCGGCGGGGCCGGCGGCCAGCACGCCTGCGCGGTCGCCGACGCCCTCGGCATCAAGCGGGTGCTCATCCACCCGCTGGCCGGCGTGCTCTCCGCGTACGGCATGGGCCTCGCGGACATCACCGCCATGCGGGAACGAGCCCTGGAGGTGCCGCTCACCGCCGCGGCGGAGCCGGAGATCACCGAGGCGCTGGCCGGCCTGGCGGCGCAGGCGCGGGCGGAACTCGCCGAGCAGGGCGTCCCCGCCGCGAGCGTGCGCGTGCTGCGCCGCGCGCACCTGCGCTACGCCGGCACGGACACGCCGGTCATGGTTCCCGTCTCGTCGGCGGCGCGGATGCTGCGGGACTTCGAGGCGAACTACCGGCGGCGCTTCTCCTTCCTGATGACGGACAAGCAGGTGGTCGTCGAGGCGGTCTCCGTCGAGGCCGTCGGCGGCGGCCACGCGAGCGAAGCCGAGATCTCGGCGGCGACGGGCACCAGGGCGCGGGGCGGCGCTCCCGCCGAGACCGTTCGCATGTACGCGGCGGGCGGCTGGACCGGCGCCAGCCTCTACCAGCGGTCCGCCATCGGCGCCGGCCGCGTCATCCCCGGCCCGGCGATCATCGCCGAGTCCAACTCCACCACGGTCATCGAGCCGGGCTGGTCCGCGACGGTGAACGAACTCGGGCACCTCGTGCTCGTCCGCGAAGCGCCGCGTCCCGGGACCGCCCAGGCGGCCGGCCCCAGTGCGGCCAGTGCGGCCAGTGCGGCCGACCCGGTCATGCTGGAGATCTTCAACAACCTCTTCATGTCGATCGCTGAGCAGATGGGCTACCGGCTGCAGAGCACCGCCCACTCGGTCAACATCAAGGAGCGGCTGGACTTCTCCTGCGCGCTCTTCGACGCCGGCGGGCACCTGATCGCGAACGCGCCGCACATCCCCGTTCACCTCGGGTCGATGGGGGAGAGCATCGAGCAGGTGATCAGGGACCGCCGCGCCGCGATGCGCCCAGGCGACGTGTACGTGCTCAACGACCCGTACCGCGGCGGCACCCACCTGCCCGACGTCACCGTCATCACGCCGGTCTTCGGCGAACCGGGCGCCGGCGCCGACGCCGGCGAGGTCATCTTCTACGTCGCCTCCCGGGGGCACCACGCCGAGATCGGCGGCATCACCCCCGGCTCGATGCCGGCCGCCAGCCGACACATCGACGAGGAGGGCGTCCTGCTGCGGAACTGGCTGCTCGTCGAGAACGGCCGGTTCCGCGGGGAGGAGACCGCGCGGCTGCTGCGCGGCGCGCGCTACCCGTCGCGCAACCCCGACGTCAACCTCGCCGACCTGCGCGCGCAGGTCGCCGCCAACTCCAAGGGCGTGCGGGAACTGCACGCCATGGTCAGCCACTTCGGGCTCGGCATGGTGCGCGCCTACATGCGCCACGTCCAGGACAAC
>DAHWEX010000162.1 GCA_027326205.1 Actinomycetota bacterium | reverse complement strand
TGGCCTCCCGGCGGAGAAAGGGCACTTCGATGGCGCGGGCGCGTTCCTCGTCCAGCGGCGGGGCGTCGCTGCAGATCGTCACCACCTCGTTGCCGCGCAGCGCCGCCGCGGCCTGCAGCGCGACCTGAACCCGGCCCGGCCACGGCTCGATGTTCGGCCGCTGACGGTGGCGGAGCACGCGCCGGGCGAACGCGAAGTCCCAGATCCGCCACAGCGCGTTCGGCGTGTCTGGCGGGTAATGCCACCACCAGCGCCCGATCGTGGTGACCGGGTACCCGCTGGCGTGCAGCAGCGAGAAGCCGCTGATGAACGAGCCGGCGTGGGCGCTGCAGAGTATCGCCCCCTTGCCCGCCGCCAGCGCGGCGTCCAGGTGCTCACGGCCGCGGATCTCGACCAGCCTCCCCAGCGGGGCGGCGTTGCCCCGCAGTCGCATCACGTCGACGACCTCGCAGGCGCGCAGCCGGAAGTGGGTCCGCACTATGCGCTGCGCCTCGCGCTCGCTGAGGTCCTCGCCGAGCACCTGCCGCAGGTTGCTCACCACCTCGGCGCGCTTGCTCGGCCAGGACAGCAGCGTCAGGTCGCCCCGCCAGCAGGCGGCACGGTAGGCGATGGCCGAAGGCAACCGGGCCAGCAGCGGCGCCACCACCAGCCAGTAGGCGACGGCCTCGGCCTGGCGCAGCAGCCACGGCACCAGGACGCCGCCCGGCCAGTGGCGGCGCGGGGCGTCCCGCAGCGGGACCAACTCAGCCATGGCCGACCGCCCGGCCCGCTCCTTCCCCGTCCCTGGAGCGGAGATAGGCGCAGATGGAGTCCACGCTCTCGAAGTGCTCCGGGATCAGGTCCACGTCGTCCACCGTGACGCCGAACCGCTCCTGGACGAACACCACGAGCCTGAGCAGGCCCAGCGAGTCGAGGATGCCCGTCTCGAGCAGCGACGTCGCGTTCCCCAGCGGCAGCAGGGCCGCATCCTGGACGACTTCCCGGCTGATGTAATCGTTGATGACCGTTTCCACTTCCATGCCTCCCGACCGCCAAATCCTTACCCCTCGTGCCCCGCGAGCCGGGCACGGTCAACCTTGCCGTTGGAGTTCCTGGGCAGAGACCCGAGGAACTCTACGATGTCCGGCACCATATAGCCGGGCAGGCGCCGCCGGCAGTGATCGAGCACTTCCTCACGGCTGAGGCCGCCGGAGCCTTCGGCGCAGATGACCGCCCGCAGCCTGCTGCCGAGCAGTTCATCGGGCACGGGCAGCACCACCGCCTCGCGGACGGCCGGGTGCGCGTAGAGCGCGGCCTCCACCTCGCCGAGTTCCACCCGGTAGCCGCGCGTCTTCACCATGCCGTCCCGGCGGCCGAGGAACACGAAGTTGCCCTCGTCGTCCAGGGTCACCAGGTCACCGGTCCGGTAGGCCGGCTCGTCGTAGGCCGGCTGGCAGGGGTTCGGCACGAGCGCCCGGCGGGTCTTGTCCTGGTCGCCCCAGTAGCCGCGCATCAGCCCGGAGCCCCGCACGTACAGTTCGCCTTCCTCGCCGGGCTTGGCGACCCGGTCGCCCCCGCTGGTGACCGCGAACGCGTCCATGTTGGCGCAGGCCTTCCCGATCGGCACCGGGGCGGTGCGGCCGGCGCCGGACGGGACCTCGTACCAGGTGCACACGTTGGTCTCGGTCGGCCCGTACCAGTTGAGGTAGCGCGCGCCGGGCAGTTCGGCCAGCAGCAGGTTCAGGTGCTTCACCGGGAACACCTCGCCGGCGAAGATCACCGCGCGCAGCCCGGACAGGTCGTGGCCCCGCAGGTTGCCGTAGGTCGCCAGCATCGTGAGGACCGAGGGCACCGAGTACCAGACGGTTACCCGCTCCCGCTCCAGCCACTGGGAAAGCCGCGCCGGGAAGATCGCGGTGTTCTCGGGGACCACGGCCAGGCAGGCGCCGACCCCGCAGGCGGCGAAGACATCGAAGACCGACAGGTCGAAGTGGAGCGGCGCCGGGCTGGCGACGCGGTCCCGCTCGTCCAGGCCGGCGCACGCGGTGGCCCACTCGACGAAGGTGAGCGAGGCCCGGTGCGAGATCATCACGCCCTTCGGCGCGCCGGTCGACCCGGAGGTGTACAGGATGTAGGCGAGGTCGGTGTCGATCGCGAGGTCCGGGCCCAGCGCTCCGGCTGGCTCGGCCAGCACCGCCTCCCAGGGCACCGTGGCCGGCGGGACGGGCGCCTGCTCGGGCGGCGTGGTCCCGGCCGCCGCTTCCCGGCCCCAGTGCGGGCCGGCCTCGATCACCGCGCGCAGCCCGGGCACGCTGACCGCCAGCGCGGCCGCCTGCGCCGCGGACGCCCGGTCGGCCAGCACGACGGCGATGCCGCAGTCCGTCATGATGGCGGCGAGCCGGCCGGCGGGCGACTTCGGGTCGAGCGGGACGTAGCAGGCCCCGGCCTTCAGCACCCCGAACAGGGCCACGACGGCGGCGGCCGACTTGGGGGCGAAGATACCCACCCGGTCACCCGGCGCCACGCCCTGGGCCAGCAGCGCGCGGGCCACCCGGTTGCTCAGCCGGTCCAGTTCAGCGTAGCCGAGGGAGCGCTCGCCGGCCGCTACCGCGGTCCGCCCCGGTGCCCGCGCCGCGCTGGCCGCCAGCAGGTGATGCAGCAGGTATGCCATGACCCCCCTCGATTGCCTTGTGCGCCGGCCGGCTGTTACAGCCCCAGCATCCGGGCCAGGATGACCCGCTGGATCTCGGAGGTCCCCGAGTAGATCGTGCTTGCGATGGCATCGCGCAGGTCGCGCTCGATGCCGCTTTCCTTCATGTAGCCGTAGGCGCCGTGCACCTGGATGGCGTCCAGGCTGGAGGCGACCCATGCCTCGCTGGTGAACAGCTTGGCCGCGGCCGCCTCGGTCAGGGCCGACTTGCCCTGCTGGCCGAGCCACGCGGCCTGGTAGACCAGCAGCCGGGCGGCCTCGAGCCGCAGGTACATGTCCGCCACTTTGCTGGATACGGCCTGGAACTTCCCGATGGACTGCCCGAACTGCTTGCGGGTCCGCGCGTAGGCCACCGACGCCTCAAGCTGGCGCTGCATGGTGCCGAGGGCGCTGGCCAGGATGCAGCTGCGCTCCCAGGTCATCGAGGAGTTGAAGATGGCCATCCCGGCGCCCTCGGACCCCAGGCGGTTCGCCGCGGGCACCCGGCAGTCGTCGAGCACGACCTCCCCCATCGGCGAGGTCCGCAGCCCCATCTTGTCCATGCCGCGGCTCACGGTGAAGCCCGGCGTGCCCTTCTCGACCAGAAAGGCGGAGATGGCGGCCATCTTGGGCTTGCCCGGGTGGGCGGCGAAGACCAGCATCACGTCGGCGACCGGGGCGTTGGTGATGTAGAGCTTGATCCCGTTGAGCAGGTAGAAGTCGCCCTCGCGCTCGACTCGCGTCCGCATGCTGAACGCGTCGGAGCCGGACTCCGGCTCGGTCATCGCGTGCACGCCGACGAGGTCCCCCGCGATCAGCCCGGGCAGGTACGCCTGCTGCTGGGCCGGCGTGCCGAACTTCACCAGCGGCATCTGCAGGCTCCACATCTGCGCGTTCAGCGAGAAGATCAGCCCGTTGTCGTGGCAGCCGTAGCCCAGCGCCTCCATCACCAAGACGGTCGTCAGGATGTCGGCGCCGGCGCCCCCAAGCTCGGCGGGCACCGGCAGGCCCTGGATCCCGAACTTGGCGCAGGCCCGCCACGCCTGCGGGGAGAACTCCCCCGCCTGCTCGCGTTCGGCGAGGCCGGAGTCCAGTTCACGCCGGGCGAAGTCGACGGCGGCTGCCTTGAGCTCCCGCTGCTCGGCGCTCAGCGAAAAGTCCACACCCGCCTCCCCCGGTAGGTCTGATAACGGCCAGCGGCCAGTGGCCAGCCGATAGCGGCCGGTTCAATCGTGGCACGGCCGTTGGCCCCCGGTGGCGCGTATCAGGATATGGCGCGTATCAGGATACTGAAGCATAAGCCGCGGGAAACGGGCCCTCCAGCCCCGCTGACCGGCGGCTAGACCCGTCAGGCCGGCGAGGGAACCGCGGGCCGCCGGCCCCCCGCCCATCTCGTCAAGCACCTCGCCCAGGTCACGGGCCTGAACACAGGAAACCAGGGCACGTTCGGCATGATGGTTCTGGCTTTGGCTCTTGAAGGAGGCCGGCCCGGGCACGGCACGCCGCGGGGTGCGGCGCCCGCCTGGGCACCGCACCCCGCGCGCTCACCCGGGCCTAGCCGGTCGAGCAGGAGACGGAGGGCCAGGTCGTGGTGCCGTTGGTCGACACCGTGAAGCCCCAGTTGTTACCGCTGCCGTTCGGCGTGGCGACCATCACGTACTGGCTTGGCCAGGTGGCGCTGACGTTCCAGGTCGAGTAGACGACCGACGGAGCCACCATGTTCACCGTCACCGTCCAGGTGCTTGAGCCGGTGACCGCGACGTTGAGGTTGTACCAGCCGTTGCCGGACGACCCCGCCGACAGCGTCGCGGTGCAGCCGCTCGACCCGCCGCCGCCACCGCCACCGCCACCGCTGCCACCGCCACCGGAGGAGCCGTGGCTCACCGTGAAGTTGGAACTGCCGCTGCCGCCGCCGAATGACTCGGTCGCGAAGATCTGGTAGTTCAGCGAGCCCAGGTTCATCCCGTGGCTGGCCCACGCGTTGAAGAAGTTCTGCGTGGTGATGGTCCCGCTGCTGGTGGGCGAGGTCCGGATCGCCAGGTACTGCTCGAAGGTCGTGGTGCCCTGGATGGAGGGCTGGTTGACCTGCTGGTGCTCGTAGATGTTGTACGTGCCGCCGTCGCTGGTGACCTGGCCCATGTAGGTGCCGGCCGTGGGCGGCGACCCGACGTAGTCCTCCATGACGTAGTACTCGACGAGGGGACCGGTGGACCAGCCGTAGAGCGACGCGAGCGTGGTGCCGCCCGAGGCGCTGAGGCTGCCGGAGAAGTTCACCGTCTGGCTGCTGCCGGGGTTCCAGCCGACGCCCGCGACGAAGTCGCCGATGCCGCTCCAGGTGGCGGAGTACTGGTTGCCCGCGGAACCCACGGAGATGCAGGACGAGCCCGTGCCGTTGTTCCACATCTGGTAGTAGTAGCCGTTGGTCGAGCCGGTCTGGTTCGAGCAGACGGCGGCGTGCGCGGTGCCGGGGAGGGCCACCGCGAAAGCAGCGGCAAGACCCAGGGCGCAGGCAGCCAGTAGCGCTCCGACGCGGCCGCGCCTACCGCCTTGTCTGGCGTCTTTCCGGTCATCCTGCGGGGATAGTGGGGGGTCGTTCGTGGACACGATTCCTCCTTAGCGGGGTCGTCATCGACCGGAGAACAGGCCGCCGGAATACCGTGGCCTGAATCGGCGATTAGCATTCCGCCGACAAAATCGAGCATCAATCCGCTTAGTCGCACCGTCAATGACTTTCGGAAAGGTTTCGAGACGCAAGATTTTCGTTATTTCTGTGCATTCTGGAATGACACCGAAAGTTGCGGGATTGCGAAAATTTCGGAATTAGCGCCACGGCGAAGCGCGGCCGTGGCCCCGGTGCCGGCCACGCGGCGCGGCAGACCCCGCTTGGCGCCGTCGGCCAGCCGGCCTCGCGGCGCCGCCGCCGGCCAGGTGGCGTCCGCCCTGCGGCGTCCGCCCGGCCGTTAGATACGATTTCGGCCGATGAACGAGCGTGAATGGAAGCCCGATCCGCTGGGGCCTGGCTACCGCCAGCACATTATCGACCTGGGCACCGACCCGGACGGTGAGGGCACCGTCGAGGCCGTGCTCGTCCGCCGTGAGCCGCGGGCCGCCGAAGCGGCCGGCGGCGCCGTGCTCTACGTCCACGGCTTCACCGACTACTTCTTCCAGACCGGGCTAGCCGACTTCTTCGCGGCCAGGGGGCTGCGGTTCTACGCGCTCGACCTGCGCAAGTGCGGCCGGGCCCGGCGCCCGGGCCACACCGCCCACTACGTTTCCGATCTCGCACTCTACGACGCCGAACTCGACGCGGCCCTGGCGATCGTCACCGGGGCGCACCCGGGCGAGCCGGTCATCGTCGCGGCCCATTCCACCGGCGGCCTGATCGTGCCGCTGTGGCTGCACCGGCGGCGGCTGGCCGGGACAACCGGTCCCGTGGCCGGAGTCGTCCTGAACAGCCCCTGGCTCGACCTGCAGGGCAACTGGCTGCTGCGCGGCCCGGTCACGCGGTTGGTGCGGCTACGGGCCAGGCGGCGGCCGTTTTCCGTGATCAAGGTCCGCCCCGGCGTCTACGGCCAGACGCTGCACGTGTCCGGCACCGGCGAGTGGGAATACGACACGGACCTCAAGCCGCTGACGGGCTTTCCCGTCACCCTCGGCTGGATGAGCGCGATCAGGCGCGCCCAGGCGAGCGTTCACCAGGGCGTCGAGACCGGCGTCCCCACGCTGGTCCTGCGGTCCGACAAGTCCGGCACCGCCCACCGGTACTCCCCGTCGTGTGACCGCTGCGACCTCGTCATCGACACCAGGCAGACCGGCCGCTGGGCCGGCCAACTCGGCCGCCAGGTCACCGACGCGCCCATCGAAGACGCCCGCCACGACGTCTTCCTGTCCCTCCCCGGGCCACGGGCCCGCGCCTACGCCACGCTCGCCGCCTGGCTCGCGGACACCCTCGACCGCCCCGAAGCGACGTGAACGGACGGGCCGGAGAGCCACAGCGCTAGCCGGGTAGCGCTTGGTGACCTGCGTTGCCGGACGTGAAGGCGGCGTCGCGGACCGGCAGGTTGTGCACGCTCACGATGCCGACGACGCGCCGGACGCCGAGCGGTTCCAGGGCGGCGGCAACCGCCTCTCCCCCGCCATCTCCCTGGTCGCCCTCCGGTCAGAACTTGATCGACACCTTCAGTGCGTTGTCGCCGCGGTCACGGGCGATGCCGAAGGCCTCGCCGACCTGCTCGATCGGCAGCATGTGGCTGAGCAGCGGGGCCACGTCGATCGCGCCGTCGGTGATCAGCCGCACCGCATGGCGGAACGAGACCAGCCCCGGCTCGCCCTGGGCGCCGAAGTTCGAGTACGCGGTGAGGCCGCGCCGGAAGAACTGGGGGAACGAGAACGGGTAGTCGTCATCGCCCTCCGGCAGGCCGAACCAGACGAGGGTCCCCCCGGGCGCGGCCAGTTCCAGGCTCAGCGGGAACGTCTCCCGGCTGCCGACCGCCTCCACGACCAGGTCGGTGCCGCGCCCGCCGGTGACCGCGAGCACCGCCGACCGGAAGTCACCGCGGCCGGCGTCCACCGCCAGGTCCGCGCCCAGTCGCCGGGAGTAGGCCAGGCGCGCGGGCGACTTGTCGGACACCAGCACCCGGGCCGCGCCTGCTCGCTTCAGCAGGAACGTGAAGAAGGCGCCCGCCGACCCCTGCCCGATGACGGCGATGTCCTTGCCGACAAGATCGAGCGGACCGCAGCGGAGCGCGTAGACGACCGTGCCAAGCTGCTGCGCCATGAGCAGGTGGCTGAGCGGTGCCGTGTCCGGCAGGGGAAGGCAGGCGGCGCCCGGGATCGCCTGGAACTCGGCCAGGCACCGCCCGTCGGCGGCGAACGGGACGGTCAGCACGTGGTCGCCCGGCTCGAAGCCGGGGCAGCGCGACTCCACCACCTCCCCCACGCTCTCGTGCCCGGGAAACCCGGGCGCCTCCGGCCGGGGCGGCGCGCTGCCGTACACGACATGCAGGTCTGAGCCGCAGACAGACGCGTAGGCGGTCCGCACCAGGATCTCGCCTTCCGCGACGGGCGGGACCGGCACGTCCTCGCACACCATACGACCCGCGTCTACCCAGCGCGCAGCCTTCACCGATGGGCACTCCCGTCACGAAACGTCCGCCAGGCCAGCCAGTCTCCGCCTCAGCCGACACAGGCGCCCACCTGCCAGTTCTAACAAATGCGGCCAAAATAGACAACGAGCCGTGCTGAGGTTCCGCTGGCGCTGTGGCACAGCACGCTCAGGACAGGTCAGCGCTGTGAGCCACGGCACCAACGGGAGTGGCGCGGTGGCTCACAGCGCTGCCGGGCGGTGAGCGCTGCGGGCCGCAGCGCTCACCCGTGAGCGGTTCCCGCTGGGGCCGCTAGGAAATCAGGATCAGGGCGTGATGTTCCACTGCTGGCAGGTGTTGTCGAGCTGGGCCCACTGGCGAACGACGGTGCCGTTCGCCGTCTCGCAGTCGAGGGCGTCGAGCACCATGCCGTTGCCGACGTTGCTGATCGTGTAGTGGTCGCCGACGGGGGTGACGTCCCATTCCTGGCAGGTATTGCCCAGGGATGTCCACAGGTCGGTCAGGGTGCCGTCGAGGATCCCGCAGTTCACCGAGTCCAGGACGGTGCCGCTGGTGACGTTCGTGATGATGTAGTGGCCGTTGCCCGCGCTGGTGAACGTCCACTTCTGGCAGCCGGTCGCCCCGGTGGTCCACAGCTCCATCCCGGTGCCGTTGGTGGTCGCGCAGTTGTCTGGCTGGACGGACGTGCCGCTGTTCACGTTGGAGATGCTGTAAGGGGTCCCGGCGGCCGGGAAGGATGACGTCGCCTGGCGGTAGCCGGCCGCGACGATATTCGCCTGGATCGCGTTGTCGGTCGCGGTGGACGGGTACCCGGCGGTGATGACTCCCTCGAAGAACGAGCCGTCGGAACCGTTGCTGTCGTCACCGCCGGTGCCGAGCAGCACCGATCCCTCCTGGTGCATCGGGGTGTAGCCGCCGATGTCCGGCAGCGGGCCTTCGTACCGGGTGGCCAGCGCGCCGGAGGCGGCGTTGCCGTCCTTCAGCGCGTAGGTGGTGGTGCCGTTGTTCTTCAGCATGGCGGTCACGAACGGCGAACTGTTGCCGGTGTTGCTCGAGTCCGAGCCGTTGCCGCCGGAGAACAGCCCGTTCTCCATGTCCGCCTCGACCCACGGGCCGGTGCCGCCGCAGGGTTTGAACCAGCAGAGGTTGCCGAAGTACACCGCGTCCATGTGCCCGTTGCCGGTGTCGGTGTTGGACGTCTCGGCGTTGCCGAAGTCGAAGCAGCACACCGGGTCGGTGTGGTGTCCGCTGGTCACCATGTACGCGCCCTGCGGCTGGGCGCCGGTCGGCACCCCGCGGGTCACGTCGTTGCGGTAGCCGACTCCGGCCTGGACGGACACGCCGTAGACATGGTGGCCGTCCACGACGACCGGCAGCGCGTTGGCGATCGCGCCGGCGTCCGCCGAGCCGTTGCCGCCGATCGGCTCGATGCCGAGGTCGTTGCGCTCCGGGCTCTGGTCGTACAGCCGGGTGATGGTGCAGACGGTCCCGGCGCAGAACGCGTCCTGCCTAGCCGCGTTGGCGTAGCCGGTCCCCGGCTGCACGCCGATGTCGGCACTCGCGCCGTCCGAGGCCCGGGTGACCCGGTACAGCGGCCCGTGGTAGCCGAGGTAGAGCGCGCGGACCGTGCTGTAGGCGGCCACGCACCGGGTGCCGCCGACGGCGTAGATGTCGCACGGCCGCGAGGTCGCCGCGTTCAGCGCGGCAGCGGCGGGCGCGGCGGGGGAAAGCACTCCGGCGATTGCCGACCCGGCCAGCCCGCCCACCACGAGCAGCGCGGCACCGATTACCAGCATAAGCCTTCGACTGATATCGCTAACATGCATGACTCACCTCTCATCATCGAGCCCACGAACTGATTACAGCCTGACGGCATCCAGGCAGATGAATCTAAATGTGAACGCTAACATCGGACGGTAAAACGCCAGCGCCATCGTGTCAAGGTGTCGCTGGCACCGCCGGGACCGCGGCCCTGCGCGGCCAGGGCGGTACCTCGCGCCGACATGACAGCTCACGCAACCGACAAAAACCACGAAAATGTCGAAACCAGGCAGTGTGATCAATCATCACGATAGAGCGCGTCTTACCTGATCAAGAGCCAACATGCAGGTTTCAAAGAACCTCCGGTTTCTTATGGCGGGTATCGGCGCGTTGCGGCATGCTGAAGCCCAGTCCTTGTACATCGAGCCCTGATTCAGCGGGCCGCGCACGGGTTTACCGCACAACGACGGGGTCAGCGCAGCCGCCATCGGCGGACTGACCCGACGCCGCGGCCGGTTGGCTGCCATGCATGACTCAAGGAGTTCAGGCGGATGTGGAATTTCAAGAATGCGGCCCGCGAACTGGCGCCCGTCGTTCGCGCGTTCCCTGCCCACCCCGTCCAGGTACTCAAGGCGATGCCCGATGAGTGGCGGCAGCGCATGGGAAGGACCTCCGTGCAGGACGCGGACTTCGATCCCGACTGGAATGAGCACCTGCACGGCCTGCTCGGCGCGCCCTGGCCGTGCCCGGAGGTCAAGCGGCTGCGGGACCTGCTCGAAGAAGTCGGCCAGTTGCTGACCGAGAAGGGGTTCGGTACCGGCCTGCACACCTACGGCTGGTACAGCGACGCCGACGTCGACATGTGCACCGCGATCTGGTGCGCTGTCCGCCACACCCAGCCGGAGACCGTGCTGGAGACCGGTGTGGCTCACGGGGTGAGCAGCCGGGTCATCCTTGAGGGGCTTAACCTGAACGAGCGCGGCCGCCTGTGGAGCATTGACATCGCCAACCCGCTCAACTTCGCCGTGCACGGGCAGGAAGGCGCCGCGGTCACCGAGGAGTGCCGCCGGCGCTGGACGTACGTGGAGGGCGAGAGCAGCAAGCGGATGCCGCCCCTGGTCAAGGAGATCGGCAAGGTCGACCTGTTCATCCACGACAGCCTCCACACGTTCAAGAACACGCTGTTCGAGATGGAGCAGGCCGCGTCGGTCATGCAGGCCGGCGCGGTCATGCTGGTCGACGACATCAGGAGCCATGACGGCTTTACCGTCTTCGCCAGGCGCCATCCCGAGTTCAAGACCATCTACGTCTCCACACTGGATGGCATCGGCGCGATCGGCATCGCCGTCCGCTCCTGACGCCTTAGCCGGGAGAGTTCTTCGCGGGCAGTTCCCTGGGTACCGGGCACCGGGCACCGGGCGGTGTCCTGGCCGTTCATCGCAGCTCCGTGATGCAGGTCACAGTCAGGTCTTGACGAGGTTTTCAGCGTCCCATACCGTCGCATACCAAGCAACGCGTTGCACGATGCGCAATACGTGCGGCACGTTGCCCTGGCAGCGTCGGGCGGCACTGCCACTTCGAGAGCTGAGGTGAGCGACCTGAACGGCACGGAGCTGATCGCGGGCTACCTGGTCCGGTCCGGGGTCGCTACGTGGTGACGCTGTGCGCCAGGACGCCGCTGGCCACGCTCACCTCCGGCCGGCCCGGGGGCTGCCACGGCTCTCCCCGCCCGGGGCCGCCTTCGGCCGGCCCGGCCAGTAGTCCCGCATCGCGCGAAGGAGCGCCCCACGATGAGCGCCGATCTCTCCCCTCCGGTACCCAGGCGGTCCGATCACAGCCCGTGGAATTACCTGCTGCTGATCCCGGTCGTGCTGCCGCTGCTCACCTTCCTGTACAACAGCGCGACGCCCCGGTTGTTCGGCATCCCGTTCTTCTACTGGTTCCAGATGCTGCTCGCGCCGATCGCGGTGCTGGCCAGCGTTTCAACGTTCTACCTGGCCCGGCGCGGCACCCGGCGCCCCGGGTCCGCGGGCCGGGAGGGCTGAGCCGTGCACGTGACCGAACTCGTGATCACGGTCATCCTGTTCGCCCTCGTCACCGGGGTCGGATTCTGGGCCGCGCGCTGGCGCCGCCCGCCGCACCTGCACTCGCTCGACGAGTGGTCGCTGGCGGGGCGCACGTTCGGTCCCTGGATCGGCTGGTTCATGCTCGGTGGCGACCTCTACACCGCCTACACGTTCGTCGCCGTGCCGGCCCTGCTGTACGGGACCGGGGCGCTCGGCTTCTACGCCATCCCCTACACCGCGATCGAGTACCCGCTGGTCTTCCTGATCCTGATCAGGCTCTGGTCGGTCTGCCGGACGCACGGCTACGTGACGCCGGCCGACTACGTGCGCGGCCGGTTCGGCTCTCCCACGCTCGCCCTGGCGATCGCCCTGACCGGGGTGGTCGCGACGATGCCGTACATCGCGCTCAACCTCATCGGAATCCAGGCGACGTTGCAGGTCATCGGGCTGAACGGGCACTGGCCGCTGATCGCGGCGTTCATCGTGCTCGCCGCCTTCACCTACCGCTCCGGGCTACGCGCGCCGGCGCTGATCGCTTTCGTCAAGGACGTCCTCGTCTACCTGATGATCATCGTCGCGATCGCGTACATCCCGGCCCACGTGGGCGGCTGGGGGCATATATTCACCGTCTTCAACGCGCACTTCACGTCGGTGAAGCCGCATACCGGCTTGCTGCTGACCAGCAGCAACCAGGCCCAGTACGCGACGCTCGCGTTCGGCTCAGCGGCCGCGATCTTCCTGTACCCGCACGCGGTCACCGGGGTCCTGTCCACCCGCAGCAGGGACGTGGTCAAGCGGTCGATCGCCTGGCTGCCGGTCTACAGCATCGTCCTCGGCCTCATCGCGCTGCTCGGCGCGGTGGCCCTCGCGGCCGGGATCAAGCCGCTGGCCAGCGGCGGCACGGCCAACACCAACACGATCATCCCCGGCCTGTTCGAGAGCGTCTTCCCGCACTGGTTCGCCGGCATCGCCTTCGCCACGATCATCATCGGCGCCCTCGTCCCGTCGGCGGTGATGTCCATCGCCGCGGCCAACCTGTTCACCCGCAACATCTACAAGGAGTACCTGCGGCCGCACGCGTCCGACCGCGAGCAGGCCGAGGTCTCCAAGGTCACCTCCCTCGTGGTGAAGGCGGGCGCGGTCCTGTTCATCCTCGGGCTGCAGCCGCAGTTCTCCATCAACCTGCAGCTCATCGGCGGCGTGATCATCCTGCAGACGCTGCCCGCGGTGTTCGTCGGGCTGTACACCCGGTGGCCGCACCGGGCCGGACTCCTCGCCGGCTGGGCGGCCGGCCTGGCGACCGGGGTCGCCATGCTCTACGTGACCGGCAACCCGGCGGCGAAGCAGGCCCACTGGGGCGGCTCGGCGTTCGCGCTGTCGCACCTGGGCTTCCACACCGCGGTTTCCATGTACACCGGCTTCATCGCGGTGGTGGTCAACCTGCTGGTGACCGCGATCGTGACCGTGGCGGCCAAGGCGCTGCGGGTACCGGACGGCGTTGACGAGACCGCCGCGGCGGACTACTACACAGACGAGGCGGACCTGCCGACCCAGGAGACAGAGGTGATCGCCGCGTGAGTGCGGCAGCACCCGGCACGCCCGCGAGGTGCGCATCGCGCAGGACCCGGGCGGTGCCTACCCGCCGGGTTGCCGCCGCGGCATAGGCTGGAGAGGTGGGAGCGGGCAAGACAACGCAGGATCAGGCCGCCCAGGCGCGCGATGGCATGGTCGGCGCGCTGCTGCACGGCCTTGCGGTCCTGGACATGTTCACCAGGGACCGGCCGGTGATCGGGATCGCCGAGGTCTCCCGGCAGCTTGGCGTACACCGCTCCACCGCCTCCCGGCTGGCCGCCACCCTCGCGGCCGCCGGGTACCTCGAGCCGGCCGGCGAGCAGGGCAGGTACCGGCTCGCCGCGAAGCTGTCCCTGCTCGGCGAGATCGCGGCGGCGGGCAACGAACTGCGCGAGGCGGCGCTGCCCCCGCTGCGGGACCTCGTGTCCCGCCTCGGCGAGACCGGCCATCTAGGGGTGCTGGACGGAACCGAGGCGGTGACCGTCGCCGTCGTCGACGGCTGGCAGACGGTCCGGATGCACTCGTGGGTGGGCAAGCGCTCCCCGGCGCACTGCAGTTCGATGGGGAAGGCGCTGCTGGCCGGCCTCAGCCAGGAAGAGGTCATCGCCCGGTACCCGGACACCGCGCTCCCGGCCCGGACCGCCAACACGATCACCACCCGTGATCAGTTGCTGCGCTGCCTCGCGGCGGCACGCGACCAGGGGTACGCCACGGACCGGGAGGAACTAGAGCCGCACCTGTGCTGCGTGGCGGCCCCGGTCTTCGGGCGGGACGGCGCGGTGGTGGCGAGCGTCAGCGTCTCGGGCCCTGCCTCCCGACTGCTTGACGGCGCGGTGGTCGCGGCGCTCGCCGCCGAGGTCCGGGCGACCGCGCGCCAGGTCGCCACCCGCCTCGGCACCCCGTAGCCCGGGCGGCCGGTGACCCGGACGTCGGCGAGCGTTCGCCCGGAAGGCCGCCGCCCGGCCCCGATTCCGGTCCCCCTCGTTTGGGGTGCGGCACAGTCGCGAGATCCAAGCCGCCGCAAGCTCCAAAAGCCGTGTTACCGTCCCCAGTGTGGCGGGTTGTCCCGTCGCTGAGGTGCGGATGCGACGGAGGAGCCCGGTGGCCATCTCTGATCTCGGCACGGTCGAAGTCGGCGGCGGGCCTGTCCGGCTCAGTGACGTCGCGCGCTCCCTTGAACCGGTGATCCGCGAGCACGCCCCGGCTCTTGAGGACAGGCGCATCCCGCCGGGGCTCGTGGACGCGCTGCATGACGCCGGGGTCTTCCGGGCCATGCTCCCGCGCGAGGTCGGCGGGCTCGAAGCCGAGCCGGCGCAGTGGCTCACGCTGATCGAGGAACTGGCGCGGCTCAACGCGTCGGTCGGGTGGCTCGCGTTCATCAATTCCGGCGTGGGGCTGACCTTTCTCGATCCCGAGCGCTTCGAGCGGTTCCGGGTACGCGGAGGCGGGCGGCTGATCCTCGCGATGAGCCTCGGCCGTCTTGGCGGGAAGGCGGTCAAGGTCGAGGGCGGCTACCGCATCAGCGGCCGGTGGCCGTTCGCGAGCGGTTCTCCCTTCGCGACCTGGCTCGGCGGGATGTCGGTGGTCTGCGCCCCGGACGGCACGCCCGCCGTGGACGCCAGCGGCCAGCCGCAGCGCCTGCTCGCGATCTGGCCGGCCGACCAGGCCCGCCTCGTCGACACGTGGGACGGCCTCGGCCTGCGCGGCACCGGAAGCGGCGACCTTGAGATAGCGGACCTCTTCGTCCCGCAGGACCAGGTCAACCCCGGGTTCTACGGCAAGCCGGAGTACGACCGGGCGCTGTTCCGGATCAAGGAAATGCCGGAGGTGGGGCACGGGGCGCATGCGCTCGGCGTCGCATCCGGTGCGCTCCAGGCGTTCGCGGACGCGGTCAGTGCCCGGCCCCTGCCGGAGTCGCCGCGGCAACTGGCGATGGGACACCAGCAGGCACACCAGATCGCGTTCGCCCGGGCCGACGCGCTGGTGCGCGCCGCGCGGGCCCTGCTGCACGAGACCGTGCGCGCCGCCTACGCGGACGCCGCGGCAGGCCCGGAGCTGTCCCTCGACCTGCGGGTCCGGCTGCGCGAGGCGAACATCTTCGCGGTCAGGACGGCGAAAGAGGCGGTCGGCCTCGTCTTCGACATGGCCGGATCGAGCGCCGTGTACCGCGGCCGCGCTATCGAGCAGGCGTTCCGCGACATCAACACGGCGGCCAGCCACACGAACTACCTGGAAACCGCGTACGCCGCGGTCGGCTCCTACTTCCTGACCCGCGACCGCGAGGACGGCCCGCGGATCGCCGGGCGCCCGTTCTTCTGACACCCCGGCCGCACCCGCGTTGCGGCACCCCGCGTTGCGCACCCGTTGCCCCCCCGTTGCGCACCCCCGTTGCGCACCCCCGTTGCGGCGCCCGCGTTGCGGCGCCCGCGTTGCGCACCGGCCCCGTGCCCGTTGTGCGGCTAGACTAAGTCCGCCGCGCCTGCGACGAAAAAAGCAGGTCAGCGCCTTTTAGAAGATCGATTGTCGGACCCAACCCGTAGGCTGGCGTGGCCCCCAGGGCGGGTGGGGACTGACAAGGATTATGACTGGTGGCCGCGATCCGGGACCCTGGTGCCGCTGGCGGCGGTACGCGAAGGCAACCGACCATGTGCGGCATCCCGAACGGGCCACTGGTTCCCGCCGCCCGCGACCGTCTCTCCGGCCGCGGGGACCGGGCCACTGGTTCCCGTCGGCCGCGGGGACCGGGCCGGGGCGTCAGCGGAGCGGGGCGGGCAGGTAGCTGGCGCCGGGGCCGTCGGCGCGGGCGATGTCGGCGGGGTTGCTCATCGCGCAGCGCTTGAGTGACAGGCAGCCGCAGCCGATGCAGGAATCCAGGCCGTCACGCAGCTTTTCCAGCGCGGCGATCTGCGCGTCCAGGCGGGTGCGCCAGCCTCGGGACAGCCGGGTCCAGTCGGCCTTGGTCGGCGTGCGCGCGTCGGGGAGCGTGGCGAGCGCGGCGGCCACCTCGTCCAGTGACAGGCCGACGTTGCGGGCGGCCCGGATGAACGCGAGGCGGCGCAGCACGCTGCGCTCGTAGCGCCGCTGGTTTCCCGAGGTCCTGGTCGCCCGGATGAGCCCCTCGCGCTCGTAAAAGCGCAGCGCGGACGGGGCGAAGCCGCTGCGGGCGGCTACTTCGCTGACGGTGAGATGGTCGGTGGTCCGCACTGTCCCTCAACCCGAACTGGTGGCCTTGACTTGAAGTTAACTTCAACTACAACAATAGGCCGCATGACCAGCACATCGCAACCAACTGCTCTTGTCACCGGGGCCGGGCGCGGGCTCGGCCTGGCCCTGGCTCGCGCACTGCTCGCCGACGGCTGGCACGTCGTCGTGGACGCGCGCCGGGCCACCCACCTCACCACCGCGCTCCCCGGGGCCGTCGTCGTTCCCGGCGACGTCGCCGACCCCGCCCACCAGGCGGCGCTCGGCGGCGCCGTCGGCCCGCGCCTCGACCTGCTCGTCAACA
>DAHWEX010000095.1 GCA_027326205.1 Actinomycetota bacterium | reverse complement strand
TCCTCGATTGCCTCGGGCGGGTTGGTTCGAGAATCGGCGATCTGCCGGACGGATGCCGCTACAGTCCTGACGTTGATGTGGACCTGATCCAGGACAAATGCGTCGGGGGACTTGGCCTCAATGTTCCAGGGGGCGAGATCGGATTCGGGGAAGTCCTTAAGGTTGCGGGTGACGATGACCTGAGCACCAGCCTTGATCGCGGCGGCGAGGACGTGCCGGTCGTCCGGGTCGGGCAGCTTCAGGCCCTCGGTCAACGGCTCGTACCCGGTTACGAGGCAGTCGCGGACCGCCCTGTTCATCAACACCCGGAGCCGCTCAAGCTTCTCAGCCGGAATATCAGGCCGATTTCTCCGCAAGGCCTCGGTCATCTCGTCAAGGATGGCGGTGGTCCACTTGGCCTGCACTGTGCCTGACTGCGCGATGCGGATCAACAGGTCCCGCAGCGTATTCGGGTAGAGCACGTTGGCGTCGTAGAGGACGATGAAAGTCATCGGCTAGTACAGCCCCAGGTCCTGGCTCAGCTGCGTCAGTTCATCGGCCGCGCGCCGCCGCTCCAGGTCATCGCGGTTCCGGAACTCGCGCAGGTCACGGAACCGGACCCGACGGTGCGTGCCCACGAGCCGGAACGGGATCTCCCCGCTCTCCAGGAGTTTGATGAGGTATGGCCGGGACACGTTCAGGAAATCGGCCGCCTGCTGCGTCGTCAGTTCCGCCGAGTCCGGTATGACAGTTACGCCCTCGCCGTTCGCCAGGTACCCGAGCACCTGTGCGAGCAGTACGGCCGCCTCCCGCGGCACCACCAGCGTGTCATCACCCGCGAGTTCCCCGTTGATGGCAACCGGGCCCGCACCAGGGTGCGTCGATAGGTATTCCACGATCCGCCGTGCGGCGCGCTGGGCAAGCTCCGCGTCCCGGTCATCGTTTCTGCGCTTTCCGTCAACCAGGCCGGACATCCCTATCACTCCCCTGGATAGCTTAGCCTCCAATCGCATTATACGCAACAACCGCAATATCCGCAAGAGCGCACCTTGTCTCTGGATGGTGTCGGCCACGACAGCATCCAGCGGCCCCGTCTCGTGCTCCGGCGCTAGGAGGAGACAGATCGGGGCCATCAGCGCCTGCACTGCAGCCTTGCGGGTAAGGCAAGACCATGACCAGTAGCGAAGCGGACCTGCCAGCTCATGCGGCGGGCAGGACGGAACCGAGCGGCGGCGATGTAGTCAAGCTCGGCAGGCAGGTGATCTCTAGTGCGAACGGAGGCCAGCCGCTGGTGATGGAGTTCGAGGCCCGGATCGTCACTGGGCGGCGCCGACGGCGGTCTACGTGGAGCCCCGCTGGGGGCACAGAGATGACATCTTCACCTGCCCGGGGCGAGGCGGCACGGTCAGGGCTTGCGCCCTACCCCGCTCCACATGGCCGACCGGTACCGGGTCTCCAGCTCCGAGGGCCGCCAGTCCTCGACCCGGACCACCCCGGGCTCCAGCAACTCCAGCCCGCCGAAGAAGCGCAGCACCTGGGCATGATCGCGGAGGGTGAAATGCTGGCGGCTGAGCTGGTTCAGGCGCGCGGTCGCCTCGCCTATCTGCTCCGCGTCGATGTCCGAGGCGACATGAGACAGGGCCAGGTAGCTCCCCGGCGGCACGGCGCCCATCAGCTTCGCCACGATCTGGTACGGGTCTTCATCATCCCCAATCGCGTGCAGGATCGCGATCAGCATGACCGCCACTGGCCGCGAGAAGTCCAGCGTCCGCGACGCCTGCTCCAAGATCGCGCCGGCATCGCGCAGGTCCGCGTCGATGTACTCGGTCGCGCCCGCGTCGCTGCTGGTCAGCAGCGCGCGAGCGTGGGCAAGGACGACCGGGTCGTAGTCCACGTACACGACCCGGGACTCCGGCGCGACCGCCTGCGCGACCTCGTGGGTGTTTCCCGCCGTCGGGATGCCGGTGCCGATGTCCAGGAACTGGCGGATCCCCGCATCGGCGGCCAGATGGCGCACCGCCCGGGCGAGGAACTGCCGGTTAGCCCGCGCGCCCGTGACCACGCCCGGGTAGGCGGCAATCGCGTCATCGGCCGCCCTCCGGTCGGCGGCGTAATTGTCCTTGCCGCCAAGCCAGTAATCGTAGATCCGCGCCTGGTGCGCGATGCTGGTATCGAAGGCGGGCTGACCGTTCCGGCCGGCCGGAACGTCGTCAGATCCGCCCGCGTGGGGTGCGCCCTCAGTCATAACTGCTATGCCTTTCTCATCGGCTAGGCAGCGCAGCCACGCGGAGAACATGCGGGCCCGCGCCAGCCCCGCTGAGGATCAGATGATGATGCCGCCCGCAGGGGCAAACTTAGCAAAAATGCGCAGGCGCCGAGGCAGCGGACAGGCAGACCCGGCCCGGCCGCTGCACGCGGCACGCATGGCTGGCGCGCCCCGG
Source organism: Actinomycetota bacterium (assembly GCA_027326205.1). Taxonomy (GTDB): domain Bacteria; phylum Actinomycetota; class Actinomycetes; order Streptosporangiales; family Streptosporangiaceae; genus Trebonia. The sequence continues at coordinate 6,229 of DAHWEX010000095.1, read as the reverse complement.
CCACGCACCGACTCCTCCTCCCAGACCCCGATGCTCAGGTCGCAGCGTGCGCTCATAGGCCACGAGACAGCCCGCCGGGCCCGGCACGACATGGCGGTGATCGTGGGTGTTCAAAGTCGCCGAACTGGGGCAGTTGACTAGGCGTGCTCGCGATACATCACCCGCTGTCGGCCGGTGAGTCTGTGCTCATCGGCTTGGTCGTGGCGGTCATCGTCATGGTTCCGCTGGTGTCGGCGCCGGCCCAGCACCTGTGGCGGATGACCCACGAGGGAGCGCACGCCCTGCTCGCGGTCATCCTCGGGCTGACCGTGACCGAGATCGTGCTGGACCGGCACGCCAACGGCAAGACCAGCATCGTGGGCGAAGGACTGCGGGTCGTGCTCGTGGTGCTCATCGGTTACCTCGGCCCCAGCCTCTTCGGCGTGGGCGCCGCGCGGCTCATCGCGCTCGGTTACCCGATCGCCGTGCTGTGGCTGCTCGTCGTCCTCCTGGTCGGGGTGCTGTTCCTGCTTCGCAGGTCCTTCGGCCTGCTCTCGGTGCCCTTCGCGATCGTGCTGCTCTACCTCATCATCCGCTACTCCCACGGCGGGGCCGAGACCGTGGCCGCTTACGCGCTGACCTGGCTGCTCCTGGTGGCGGGCGTGCGGGCCGCCGCCGCGCACAGCATCCGCTCCTCCGAGGCGCAGTCGCTCAGCGGGCGCACGCACTTGCCTCCCCACCTATGGGCGCTGGTGTGGCTGCTCGGGACGCTCGCCGCACTGGTCATCGGGGGCAAGCTCCTCATCGCCGGCTAGCGCACCGGAGCGGCTAGCCGCCGGCGGCGCGGTCGCGCAGTTCGCGGCGGAGCAGCTTGCCGGTCGGCGTCTTCGGGAGGTCGGTGAGGATCTCGACGCGGCGCGGGTACTTGTAGGCAGCCAGCTCCGCCCGGCAGAACTCGATCAGTTCCTCCGGGGTCGCGGCGGCGCCCGGCCGGAGGCTGACGTACGCCCACACCGTCTCGCCGCGGTAGTCGTCGGGGACCCCGATCACCGCGGCCTCGCGCACCGCCGGGTGACGGACCAGGGTGTCCTCGACCTCGCGGGGCCACACCTTGTACCCCGAGGCGACGATCATGTCCTTCTTCCGGTCCACCAGGTAGAACCAGCCGTCGTCGTCCATGAACCCGACGTCGCCCGTGCGCAGCTCGCCGCCGGGCAGCGTCCTCATCGTCGCCTCCGGCTTGTTCCAGTACCCGGGCACCACCATCGGCCCGCGGGTCGCGATCTCGCCGACCTCGCCCGGCGGCAGTTCCTGGCCGTCGTCGCCGAGGATCCGGACCACCGTGTTGAACACCGGGACGCCGACCGACAGCGCGCCGCTGGCCGGGTCGACCGGGGCGCGGCGGCCGAACGGCACCGCGTGCGACGGCGACGTGGTCTCGGTGAGCCCGTAGATGTTGTGGATGTACGGGCCGACCTCCCGCTCGAACCGCTCGACGATGCTCGGCGCGATGGGCGCGCCGCCGCTGTAGGCCTTGGTCAGCGACGACAGGTCGGCGTCGGCGGCCGAGGGATCGTTGGCCAGCGCGGTGAACGCGGTGATCGCCATCACGGTGAACGTGCAGCGGTACCGCTCGGCCAGGCCGATGACCGTGGCCGGCTCGAAGCGGTAGCCGAGCGCGATCGGCATGGGCACCAGCATCGCGACGGCGGCGTGCGCGATGAGGCCGGTGATGTGGAACAGCGGCGCGCCGCCGAGCACCACGTCCCGCGGCGTCAGGCTCATCCACTCGCGCAGGACGCAGGCGTTGAAGACCACGTTGCCGTGGGTGTTCATGGCGCCCTTGGGCTCGCCGGTCGTGCCCGAGGTGTAGGTCAGCAGCGCCACGTCGTCCGGGCCGAGCGCGGCCGGCGCCGGCCGCCGGCCGTGATGCGAGCGCACCATGTCGCCGAGGTCCGCCGCCCCCGGCGTCGCCGTGCGCTCGACCCCGGCCAGCAGCGGCGGCACCGCGGGCTGGGAAAGGTAGTCGAGCGGGCTGGTGGTGACCGCCAGCTTGACCGCGGTGCCCGCGGCCGCCCGGACGCCGACCGAGTTCCACAGGTCCTGCAGGCTGACCAGGACGGTCGCCCCGGAGTCGGTGAGGACGTAGCGCAGCTCGCGCTCCTTGAGCATCGGGTTCACCGGGACCACGACCGCGCCGAGCTTCCACGCGGCGAGCATCGCGATCACGAACTGCGGGACGTTCTGCAGGAACAGCGCGACCCGGTCGCCCCGGCCCACGCCGCGCGCGGCGAGCGCGACGGCCAGGGCGTCGCTGTCCGCGTCTACGCGGCTGCCGGTCACCGGGGAAGCGAAGTAGTAGAGGAACGGTTCGTGCGCCGCCCGCGCCGATCCCGCTCCGCTCCGCCACATGGCAAGCGCATCGCCGCAGGCAGGCGTGATGTCCGCCGGCTTGCCCGGCTGGTAGAGGCCGAGCCACGGCCTGTCCTGGTATCCGGTCACCCCTCCAGTCCACCACCGGACCCACGCCCCCGGTCAAGGGCACCAGGCAATTCGATCTTCACAAATGTCAGCAGGAGGATAAGGGTGGGAGGCGAGGAAGCCGGCAGCGAAGGAGACACCCATGGCAGCCAAGCCGGACAAGATCACCGCCCACGTCCTCGCGTGCGGCGCGATGCACTGCGACCTGACCTGGCTGCTGCTGCAGCCGGGCCGCGCGATCACCAGCCGGGCCAACCCCGCCAAGCCGGCCGAGTGGACCGACTGCCCGACCCACGCGGTGCTCGTCGACCACCCCGAGGCCCGGATCCTCTGGGACACGAGTTGCCCGAGAGACTGGGAGGATCGCTGGGGGCCGACCGGCCTGCAGGACTTCTTCCCCTACGACGGGGTGTCCGACGACGAGTACCTCGACGCGCGCCTGCTCCAGCTCGGGCTGGCCCCCGGCGACATCGACATCGTCATCATGAGCCACCTGCACTTCGACCACGCGGGGAACGTGCGCGCGTTCGCCGACGCCGGCGCGCGGCTGATCTGCAACGACAAGGAGTACGCGCACGCCACCGGGTTCAGCGGGCCGTTCGCGGGCGCGCACCTGAAGGCCGACTACGAGGGCCTCACGTTCGAGACCGTCAGCGGCGACACCGTGATCCTGCCCGGCGTGACCGTGCTCGAGACGCCGGGGCACACTCCGGGGACCATGTCGCTGCAGCTGGACCTGGCCGACACCGGGACCATGATCTTCACGTCCGACGCCGTCTACATGAAGGACAGCTACGGTCCCCCCGCCGTTGGCGCGGCGATCGTCTGGAACAACCAGGAGTGGCTCAGCTCGGTGGAGAAGATCAGGAACATCGCGCAGCGCACGGACGCGACGCTCGTCTTCGGACATGACCCCGACCAGATCCGCCAGCTCCGGATCGCCCCCGACGGCGCCTACAGCTAAGGACTCCTTGTCATGGCCACCGAATACCGCACCGAGACGATCTTCACCTGGGGCGCGCCGCCGCTCAAGTTCGGCGTGGGCGCGCTTGACGAGATCGGCTTCGACCTGGGCCAGATGGGACTGTCCCGGGTCCTCATCGTCACCGACGAGACCGTCTCGGCGGCCGGCATCCCGCAGCGGGCGGCGCAGGCCATGCAGGGCGCCGGGCTCAAGCCGACGATCTTCGCCGGCGTGCACGTCGAGCCGACCGACGAGAGCCTGCGGGAGGCGGCGGACTTCGCCCGCGACACCGAATGGGACGGGTTCGTCGCCATCGGCGGCGGCTCGTCGATCGACACCGCGAAGGCGATCAACCTGCTGACCACCAACCCCGGCGACCTGATGGACTACGTCAACAAGCCGGTCGGCGGCGGGAAGGCGCCCACCGAGCCGCTCAAGCCGCTGGTAGCCGTCCCGACGACGGCGGGAACCGGCTCGGAGAGCACCGCGATGTGCATCCTCGACGTGCTCGCGCTGCGGGTCAAGACCGGCATCAGCCACCCGCGGCTGCGCCCGGTGCTTGCCGTGGTCGACCCGCTGACCACGCTCACCGTCCCGCCGCACGTCACCGCCGCCACCGGGCTCGACGTGCTCTGCCACGCGCTGGAGTCGTACACGGCCCGGCACTACGAGTCCTACGCACGGCGGCGGCCGGAGCAGCGCGCGGTCTACGTCGGCAGCAACCCGGTGTCCGACGCGTTCATCGAGAAGGCGCTGCCGCTGCTGTCCCGGTCATTCCGCCGGGCCGTGCTCACCGGCAACGACCTGGCGGCGCGGACCGACATGATGATGGCCGCGTCCTTCGCCGGGATGGGATTCGGCAACGCCGGCGTGCACCTACCGCATGCGTGTGCCTACCCGATCGCCGGGCGGGTGCGCGGCTACCGGCCGCCCGACTACCCGCAGGCGGAGCCGATGGTGCCGCACGGCGAGTCGGTGTCGCTCACCGCGCCGGCCGCGTTCCGGTTCACCTTCCCGTCCGACCCCGAACGCCACCTGCGGGCCGCGGAACTGCTCGACCCGGGCGCGGCCGGCTCCGGCGACCCCCGGGAGCGGCTGCCCCGGGCGATCGTGTCGCTCATGCGGGACATCGGCATGCCGAACGGGATCGGCGCGGTCGGCTTCACCGACGCGGACGTTCCCGACCTCGTGGAGGGCACGCTCAAGCAGCAGCGGATCCTCGCGATGGCACCGCGCGACATCATGCCGGAAGACCTGACCGCGATCTTCTACCACTCATTCCAGAACTGGTGACCAGATGCCCATCTACGAGTACGCGTGCGGCTGCGGGTTCCGGTTCGAGCGGCTGGCCAGGATCGCGGACGCCGACGGGCCCGCGCCCGCGTGCCCGGCCTGCGGCACGGCGGGCACCCGGCGGGTGCCGTCGGCCGCGGCCCTGGGCGGCCAGGCCCGGATCCCGCCGGGGCGGGAAGCCGCGCCCCGGTCGTGGGAGCAGACCAACCACGGAGACCGGGACACGATCCGGTACTGGCAGCGCACCCTGGAGCAGCGCGGCAAGCTCGAGGAGAAGTACCCGGAACTGGCCGGCGACACCCGGGCGGTCCTGGCGCACGAGGGCCGCTACGCGGCCAGCCCGCTCCGCGCGGGCGACGCCCAGCCCGGGCAGCGGCACCCGCACGGCCACGCGCACCCGCACTCGCACGCTCCGGCGCCGCCCGCCGCGGAGCCGCCGCCGGCCTCGTTAAGCGTTTGCCACGGGCCGGGCGGAAAACCGGTTGCCTCGCCGGGGCCGGGAGCGGACGATCACCGGGTGAATGAGATGTGGTTGCTCGACGAGTTGGCGCACGCGGGTCCCGAGCACCTCAATGCGGAGTTCATCGCGGGTTACGACCGCAAGCAGGGGCACCCGGACGCCGACGGGGACATCGCCGCGTTCGAAGCGCACGGGCTCGACGGCACCTCCACCGTCGTTGACCTCGGCACGGGAACGGGGCAGTTCGCCGTGCCCGCCGCCCGGCGGTTCGGCCGGGTCATCGCGGTGGACGTGTCCCCCGCGATGGTCGCCGCCGTGCAGGCCAAGGCCAGGGCCGCAGGCGTGAGCCTGGAGTGCGTGCGCGGCGGGTTCCTGAGCTACTCACCGGCCGGCCCCGTCGACGGCGTCCACACCCGGCACGCGCTGCACCAACTGCCGGACTTCTGGAAGGTCGTCGCGCTGCGCCGGATCGTGGACATGCTCCGGCCGGGCGGGGTGCTGCGCCTGCGCGACCTGATCTACGACTTCGCGCCCGGGGAAACGGACGCGGTCTTCGACCGCTGGTTCGCCGGCGCGGCGGCGGACCCGGCGGCCGGCTACACGGCGGCGGACTACGCGGAGCACATCCGCACCGAGTACAGCACGTTCCGCTGGCTCTTCGAGCCGATGCTCACCGCGACCGGTTTCGAGATCGCCGGCCTCAGCTACCAGGGGCGCCTCTACGGCACTTACACCTGCGTCAAGACCGGGAGCTGAGGACCGCGTCCAGCGTCCGCCGGCCGACCTCGCGCAGCTGCGGGTGGTCGGCGGTCCAGGCGAGGAGGACGATCGCGAGGTTCAGCGCCCAGCCCCGGCCGCGGGCCCAGGTGGCATCGGAGATCTCCCCGTTCCCTGCGGCGCCGTAGGCGGCGCGGAACGCGGCGTGCGCGGAAACGGGCAGCATCATCCACGCCACCGAGAGGTCAGCGGCGGGATCCCCCGCCGTGATGTCGCCGAAGTCGAGCACCCCGCTCACCCGCCCGCCCGACACGAGGATGTTGGCCGGGTGCGGG
>DAHWEX010000091.1 GCA_027326205.1 Actinomycetota bacterium | reverse complement strand
CAAGATCAAGGAACTGATGGCGGCCGGAGCGGTAGACGAGATGCTCAGGCGGCAAGCGTAGCCTCGGCGATCTAAACCTTCGCGAAGGAGAATCGCTCGCATCCCGAGTTCGCGAGCGTGCTCTGCTCCACGGCGGACCGGGCGGCGGGGTTTGGCGTCGCTGTGCGCACCGCGCCCGCCGGAAGGTGAGCCGGCGGGTAAACTGAGCGGTGGGGCCGGACGCTTCAGCGTCGGCCTGGGTTCGTACGGGGGACTCCTGTCATTTTTGCCTGCCCGCAGGTGCGGGCGGGATGTCGCGCGGGGTGCCCCGTAACGCCTGACCACCTCTTCCAGCAACAGTAACTTTGGGACAGCATGAGCCTCGCCGGACTACTCGCCGCCGTAGCCGAAGATCCCCAACTCCGCACCGCGCTCGACACCCAGCCAGGCACGCCGGACGCCGGCGGACGCGACCTCGTCGCGCCGCAGGCGCTGCGCCCGCTGGTCGCGGCCGCGCTGGCGGCCGGGGCCACGGGCGCCCCCGGCCGGTTCGTGCTCGCGGTCACCGCGACCGCACGGGAGGCCGAGGACCTGACCGACGCGCTGCGCGCGTTCGTGCCGCCGCAGTCGGTCGCCCTGTTCCCCGGCTGGGAGACCCTGCCGCACGAGCGGCTCTCGCCCCGCTCCGACACCGTCGGGCAGCGGATCGCGATCCTGCGCCGCCTCACGCACCCGGAAAGCGGACCCAGAACCGCGGCCGCCGCGGGCGCGGCCGGCGCCGCGCACCCCGGGGGAGAAGTAGTCCTCGGCGGACCGTTGCAGGTTGTGGTCGCGCCCATCCGGGCGGTGCTGCAGCCGATCGTCTCCGGGCTCGGCGACCTCGTGCCGGTCCGGCTCGCCGTGGGCGACGCGGCCGACCCGGAGGACGTGATCGCGCGGCTCGTCGACATCGGCTACGCCCGGGTGGAGATCGTCGCCAAGCGCGGCGAACTCGCGGTGCGCGGCGGGCTGCTCGACGTGTTCCCGCCCACCGAGGAGCACCCGCTGCGGGTTGAGTTCTTCGGCGACACGGTCGAGGAGATCCGCGTCTTCAAGGTCGCCGACCAGCGCTCGGCCGGCCAGGCGGAACACGGCCTGTGGGCGCCGCCCTGCCGGGAACTGCTGCTCACCCCGGTGGTCCGCGCCCGGGCCAAGGAACTCGCGGCCAAGCACCCGGGCGCCTCCGACATCCTCGGCCGGATCGCCGACGGGATCACCGTCGAGGGCATGGAGGCGTTCTCCTCGGTACTCGCCGACCGGATGGACCTGCTGCTCGACCACCTGCCGCTGCGCGCCGTCGTGCTCGCCTGCGACCCCGAGCGGATCAGGACCCGCGCGATCGAACTGGTGGCGACCAGCCAGGAGTTCCTCGAGGCGTCCTGGGCAGGCGCCGCCTCCGGCGGCGAGGCCCCGGTCGACCTCGGCGGGTCGGCGTTCCAGCCGATCGAGAAGATCCGGGAGACGGCGGCCGAACTCGGCATCGCCTGGTGGACCCTCGCCCCCTTCGGCGTGACCGCCGACGGCGTGACCGGCAACACCGGGGACACAGGCGGGCCGGCAGGCCCCGCGCCAACCCAGAACGAACTCGGCGCCGAACCGGGGCGTCGTCCCGGCGAGGGGGCAACGGGGGAGGGACTCCCCCGGGGGAGAGACAGTCTCCCCCGTGACGTGGGGGGTCACCGGGGGGATCATTCCCCCGGGGGAAATACAGAAAGCCAGAACTCGTTCGGCATCATCATTAACGCCTCGCCCGCGACCGCCTACCGGGGCGAGACCGGCCGCATGCTCGCGGACGTCCGCCAGTGGCTCGCCGACGGCTGGCGGGTCGTGCTCGTGACCGAAGGTCACGGGCCGGCCAAGCGGCTTGCCGAGGTGCTGCAGGGCGAGGGGTTCGGCGCGCGGACCGGGGACCTGGACGAGGTGCCCGAGCCCGGCGTTCCCTATGTGGCGACCGGGGAGCTGCGGCAGGGATTCTCCTGGCCGGCCGTGCGGCTCGCGGTGCTCACCGAGGCGGACTTCGCCGCGCGGGGCACGTCGCGGCCGGGTTCCCGCGACGAGCGGCGGATGCCGTCCGCGCGGCGCCGCGGCTGCGTCGACCCGCTGCAGCTCAAGGCCGGCGACTACGTGGTCCACGAGCAGCACGGGGTCGGGCAGTTCGTCGAGATGACCTCGCGGACCGTGGCCGGGGCGACCCGGGAGTACCTGGTGATCGAGTACGCGGCCGCCAAGCGCGGTCAGGGGCGCGACCGGCTGTACGTGCCGACCGACCAACTCGACGAGGTCACCCGGTACGTCGGCGGCGAGGCGCCGGCGCTGCACCGGCTCGGCGGCGCGGACTGGGCCAAGACCAAGGGCCGCGCGCGCAAGGCCGTGCGGGAGATCGCCGCCGAGCTGATCCGGCTGTACTCGGCGCGGATGGCCTCGCCCGGGCACGCGTTCGGGCCGGACACGCCGTGGCAGCGCGAGCTCGAGGACGCTTTCCCCTACGTGGAGACGCCCGACCAGCTCTCGGCCGTGGACGACGTCAAGCGCGACATGGAGAAGCCGGTGCCGATGGACCGGCTGATCTGCGGCGACGTCGGCTACGGGAAGACCGAGATCGCGGTGCGGGCCGCGTTCAAGGCCGTGCAGGACGGTAAGCAGGTCGCCGTGCTGGTGCCGACGACCATCCTCGCGCAGCAGCACTTCAACACGTTCTCCGAGCGGTACTCGGCGTTCCCCGTGGTGGTCAAGCCGATGTCGCGGTTCCAGACCGGCGCCGAGGTGGCGGAGACCCAGCGCGGGCTCGCCGACGGCACGGTCGACCTGGTGATCGGCACGCACCGGCTGCTGTCACCGGAGACCAGGTTCAAGCAGCTCGGCCTGGTGATCATCGACGAGGAGCAGCGGTTCGGCGTCGAGCACAAGGAGTACCTCAAGCGGCTGCGCACCGAGGTGGACGTGCTCGCCATGTCCGCCACGCCGATCCCGCGCACGCTGGAGATGGGCGTCGCCGGGATCCGCGAGATGTCCACGATCCTGACGCCGCCGGAGGAGCGGCACCCAGTGCTCACGTTCGTCGGGGCCTACGACGAGAAGCAGATCGCCGCGGCGATCCGGCGCGAGCTGCTGCGCGACGGGCAGGTCTTCTTCGTACACAACCGGGTGCAGTCGATCAAGAAGGTGGCCGCCCGGCTCGGCGAGCTGGTGCCGGAGGCGCGCATCCAGGTAGCGCACGGGCAGATGAACGAGCACGAGCTCGAGCGGATCATGGTCGGCTTCTGGGAGCGGGAGTTCGACGTCCTGGTCGCGACCACGATCGTGGAGTCCGGGCTGGACATCCCGAACGCGAACACGCTGGTCGTGGACCGCGCCGACGCCCAGGGACTCTCCCAGCTGCACCAGCTGCGCGGGCGGGTCGGCCGCGGGCGGGAGCGGGCGTACGCGTACTTCCTCTACCCGCAGGACAAGCCGCTGACCGAGACCGCCCACGAGCGCCTCGCGACCGTGGCACAGCACACGGAGATCGGCGCGGGCATGTACGTCGCGCTGAAGGACCTGGAGATCCGCGGGGCGGGGAACCTGCTGGGCGGCGAGCAGTCCGGGCACATCGCCGGGGTCGGCTTCGACCTGTACGTGCGGATGATCGGCGAGGCCGTGCGCGAGCTGAAGGACGACGCGCCCGCCGAGCGGCCGGAGGTCCGGGTCGAGCTGCCGGTCAACGCGCACATCCCGCACGACTACATCCCGGGCGAGCGGCTGCGGCTCGCGGCCTACACGTCGATCGCCTCGATCGACTCCGAAGACGACGTGGCGGCGGTGCGCGACGAACTGCGCGACCGCTACGGCGAGCTGCCGCTGCCGGTGGTGACGCTGCTTGACGTGGCCCGGATGCGATTCGCGGCGCGGCGGGCCGGGCTGACCGACATCACGCTCCAGGGGGCGCACGTGCGGTTCGCCCCGGTCGTCCTGCCTGATTCGCGTACGGTGCGAGTTCAGCGGCTATACCCCAGGACGCTGCTCAAGCCCGCGGTGCGTACGATGCTGGTACCAGTTCCGAAGTCCGGGGCCTCGAGCGGAGGCTTCGGCGGGGAACCGCTGCGCGACATCGAACTGCTCGCCTGGTGCGCCGAGGTGATCCGTTCGGTACTGTCCGAGTCGTAGATTTGGTCTGCTGGTTGTTCTTTTGACGTGCTGAAGGGAACCCCCTGTGTCTGTGCTGTTCGGTAAGAAGCGCCGCCGTGCGGCGGTGCTCGGCGCCGCTGGCCTTGGCGCGTGCGCGGTGCTGGCCGCCTGCTCTCCGGTGCAGATGGGTTCCGCGGCGATCGTCGGCAACCAGCGGATCACCGTCTCCTCGGTGGACACTCAGGTGTCCGACCTCCAGGCGAGCCTCAAGCAGTACAACGGCACCCTGCAGCAGATCAACGCGCAGTTGCAGCAGCAGCAAGCGCAGCTGCCCGTCTTCGGGGAGCCGCTCCCCCGGCTGGTGCTGAACTGGCAGATCGGCTTCGCCCTTATCAACCAGATGGCCGCGGCTGACGGCATCTCGGTGACCCAGGCGCAGGGGGCCGCGGCACTGGCCGGCCAGGCCAAGACCAACGGCGTCACCCCGGACGTGTACCTGACCGCGATTGGCATCCCGCTGCAGATGTCCCGGCAGGCCGGCGTCTACCTGGCCCAGGAGTCGGCCCTTTCGAAGAAGTACGGCAGCGATCGCGCCGCGATCACCAAGGCGCAGTGCACGGCGGCCAAGTCGCTCAGCATCCAGGTCAGCCCGCAGTACGGCCGCTTTGACTACTCACCGTCGACGATGAGCCTCGTGGCCGGGAATGACACGCTCTCCCGCCCCGCCGGGACCCCGTCTCCGGCGAACACCGCGGGCCTCACCCCGGCGTGCTGACCATCCTGCTGAGCAGCCCGCGGGTCGCCCCCGGGCTGCTGACCTGGCAGGCATGGTCCGGGCTGCACGCGGCGTCCCGCGTGCTGGCTCCGGCGGGACATCCGCTGATTCCGGCGCTGACGGCCGCGGACGTGACGCCCTCGGTCATCGACGTGCCCGCTGCCGGGCTTCCCGCCTACCTCTCGTCGGCCGCCGCGGACGATTCGGTGGTATGGCTGGCGCCGCAGGGCTCTTCTGCCGAGCCCGCTCTCCTGGCTGACCTGACCGTGCCCTACCAGATGCTGCACGGGTCTGTTGACCTGCCCGGCGCGCACCTGCTCGACCTGGTCCCGATCATGGACCGGCTGCGCGTCTGCTGCCCCTGGGACCGGGAGCAGACGCACTCGTCGCTGCTGAAGCACCTGCTTGAAGAGGCCTACGAGGCGGCCGAGACCATTGAGCTCGGCGACCTGGCGGCGCTGCGCGAGGAGATCGGCGACGTCATGTTCCAGGCGTTCTTCCACGCCCGCATCGCTGCCGAGCGGCCCGTGTCCGAGGGCGGCTTCACGATCGACGACGTGGCCGACACGCTCGCGGCGAAGCTGATCCGGCGGCACCCGCACGTGTTCGCCGACGTGTCGGTGTCGTCGGCGGCGGACGTCAACGCGAACTGGGAAGAGATAAAGAAGGCGGAGCGGGCGGCCAAGAACGCCGGCGCTGGCGCTGCCGCGCCCTCGGTGCTCGACGGGGTCCCGTTCGGGCAGCCGGCGCTGTCGCTGGCCGCGCAACTGCAGCGGCGGGCGGCGCGGGCGGGGATCGCCGACGGCTTTCCCGTGACCGGCCCGGCCGACGGCGCGGACTCGGTGGGGGACTCGGCCGCGGACGCGGTCGGGGCCGAGCTCATGGCACTGGTCGCCCGTGCCAGCGAGGCCGGGGTCGACCCGGAACTCGAGTTGCGCGCCGCGGCGAGGCGCTTCGCCGACGCGGTGCGCGAGCGGGAGCGGGAGCGGCTGGGCGGCTCACGGGAAGGTTAACCGTGAAAACGATTGCATCCCTTGCCGCTCTCCCATGAACTTAAATTTTCAATTGAATTTTCTGATTTCCCGCTCGCGTCTTTGGCAACTTAAGTCTCTTGCGTCTTTGATTAACTAGCGGATCTGGCCGTTCGGGTGTGACTCCGTGTTCTAGTGGTCTGAATTTTGTTGATCCGGTTTATCGTGTCTTTCGTTGTCTCGTGCAAATCGGGTCAAATTACCTTAAATCCCAGAAAATCTCAAGTTTCCCCTGGTCAACTGACATGTGGTGTCATCCGGGTAAATAAGGTATGCGCCCGGTAAACCGGTGCGTCGTGTCGGGCGTCGCACAGGTGGTAAAAGCAGCGCGCGCAAATCAGACCGGATCGGGAAACAAAGTCCCGGCGGAAGTAAGCCGTGGCACCTCGAGGGGTGGGGTGAGGTGTGTCTGATTCTTCCTCTATTGTGGCAATAAGCGATCATTCCGACTGGCTGATGGCGCGACCGGACGCTTGGATGCGAAGCTACGTTCGGAGGGTCGCGGTCGCTGACTTTTCGGCTGCGGTCGCGGCAGCACTCGCGGCGGTCGCGGTGCGTTTCGGCGGGCATCCCAACAATCGATATCTGGTACTCAGCTTGACGCTGCCACTGCTCTGGACGATCACGGTGCGCGTCTTCGGCGGATACGAGAAGCGGTTCCTCGGCTCCGGTTCCGATGAGTTCCGCAGGATCCTCAACGCGGGGCTTAGCCTCACTGCGGCGCTCGCCCTCATCTCCTATGCGGTGAACAACGAACTGTCCCGCGTATATCTCCTCGTCAGCATGCCAGTCATTGTCATGCTTGACCTGCTGGTTAGATATGTGCTGCGCAAACGCTTGCACAGACTCCGGATCCTCGGCCAGTGCATGTCCACCGTCGTGGCAGTGGGCCACGTCACCGCGGTAGAGCAGCTAATCAGTGAACTGCGCCGTGAACCGCACCACGGCCTCCAAGTAGTGGCCGTTTGCCTGGCAGGCGAGCCCTCCACGTCGGAGGTCGCCGGGGTGCCAGTGGTCGGGGACCTCGACGACACGGCCGACGTGGTGCGCAACCTCAACGCGGGCACAGTGGCGGTGCTCTCGTGCCCGGAAATGGACGGCGTGAAGCTCAGGACGCTCGCCTGGGAACTGGAGAAGACCGGTACCGACCTCTGCGTCGCCCCGGCACTGCTTGACGTGGCCGGGCCGCGGACCACGATCAGGCCCGCTGCCGGACTGACCCTCCTGCACGTCGACCATCCGCAGTTGAGCGGGCCCCGGCAGGCGATCAAGGATCTGTTCGATCGGTGCTCGGCAGCGATGGCGCTCATCATGCTGTCCCCGCTCATGCTGATGATCGCACTGGCGATCCGGCTTAACGACAAGGGGCCGGCGCTGTTCACCCAGACCCGCGTGGGCAAGGGCGGGGAGCCTTTCAAGATCTACAAGTTCCGGACCATGGTGGTCGACGCTGAGGCGCGCTTGGCCGAGGTCCGGGACAAGAACGACTCCGACGGTGTGCTCTTCAAGATTCACAAGGACCCGCGTATCACGGGCATCGGCATGCGGTTGCGTAAATGGTCGCTCGATGAACTGCCCCAGCTCATGAACATCCTGC
>DAHWEX010000068.1 GCA_027326205.1 Actinomycetota bacterium | reverse complement strand
GGTTGAGTTCGCCGGGCACGTCGTATACCCAGGCGACGTCGTGCTCGCCGATGCAAACGGAGTGGTCTTCGTCCCGGCCGGCGAGCTTGAGCGGGTCGTCAGCCTCGCCGAGCGGATAGTCGCCAGGGAGCAAGCCATGGCGGAGGCGGTCCGCGCGGGCTGGCCGGTGACCAAGGTCATGCACGACAGCAAGTTCCCGGCGATCGAAGAGGCGGCACAATGACGGCGCATCTACTTGCGAGATTCTCGACCGCCACGGTGTCCGACGCTCTCGATCGCCTGGGCAGGCCGGGCTCGCTGCTCGGCATCGCGCCGCTATTCGATGGCGCGCGAGCCTGCGGGCCCGCGTTCACGGTCCGTTACGTGACGGCGGGCTCGCCGCCAGGAACCGTGGGCGACTACCTCGATGACGTCGCACCAGGCGAAGTGGTGGTTCTCGACAACGCCGGCCGCACCGACTGCACCGTGTGGGGCGACATCCTCACCGCGGTGGCCAGGGACCGCGGCGTGTCGGGCACGGTGATCGACGGTGTCTGTCGTGACGTGCAACGAGCCCTCGGCACCGGTTACCCGATCTACAGCAGAGGCCGGTTCATGCGCACCGGGAAGGATCGGGTGGAAGTATCCGACGTCGGCCGTCCGGTCACGGTGGGCGGCGTCCAGGTCCGCCGCGGTGATCTGCTCCTGGGGGACGCCGACGGCGTGATCGCGATTCCGCATGAGATCGCCGACCAGGTCGCGGAGATCTGCGCGGAGATCTCCACGCGGGAGGAAGCTGTCCTCGCGGACGTCCTCGCCGGCGCCAGCATCGCGCGGGCACGGCGCGGGCACGGCTATCACCTGCTGCAGCGCAAGGCCACGACCGGGTGATCACTCCGGCCGCAGCCAGGCCCGCCTGGCCAGAAGAACCCCGGCAGACCCCCGAAGCGGTCGAGGCGAAGGAGGCGGGCGTACCGCCCGGTACACGGGCATCACGGCTGAAAGCCGGGGTGCGGTGTGATGCGGATCACGTCTTCCTAAGGGCTGAATACGGTGTCAAGCTGTCGTTCGTATGAGCGAGTCACGGGTAGCGCGGCCTGCAGGCAACCTGCCGGTTCTGGCCAGCAGTTTCGTAGGCCGTCATCGGGAGCTGGCCGAGATCAGGCGGCGGCTCGGGGCGTCACGTCTGGTAACGCTGACAGGTCCGGGCGGTGTAGGGAAGACCCGCCTGGCGATCCAGGCGGGCGGGCTTGTCCGCCGGGCGTTCCTGGACGGCGCCTGGCTCGTCAGCCTCGCGTCGGTCGATGATGCCCTTCACCTCGCCGACGCCATCGCGGCGGCGCTCGGCGTCCAGGACCAGTCGGCTCAGCCTGCCGCGGAGCAGCTGGCCCGCCACCTAGCGCGCCGGGGGATGCTGCTGGTGCTGGACAACTGTGAGCACCTGCTGCCAGCCTGCGCGGAACTCGTCGGAGGCCTGCTGCACCGCGCGCCTGAGCTGCGGGTGCTTGCCACCAGCCGCCAGCCACTGCAGTTGCCTGACGAGCATGTCTTCATGGTTGACCCGCTCCCGGTACCGAGGGCGGACAGCGTGCTGTCGGCCGGCATGCTCGCCGGGTACGAATCGGTCGCGCTGCTGATCGACCGGGCGACGGCTGTCCAGCCGGCCTTCACGGTGCACGACGGCAACCGCGGCGCGGTAGCGAGGCTGTGCGCGCGGCTCGATGGCCTGCCGCTGGCGATCGAGCTTGCCGCGACGCGGCTGCGGTCGCTGTCGGTGGAGCAGGTCGCGGACCGTCTCGATGACCGGTTCCGGCTGCTGAACAGCGGTAGCGCCGCCGCGATGCCGCGGCAGCGGACGCTGCGGGCGCTGATGGACTGGAGCTATGAGCTGTGCTCGGAGCAGGAACGCCAGCTGTGGGCCCGGTTGTCGGTTTTCCCTGGCGACTTCGACCTGGCCGCCGCCGAGGCGACGTGCGCCGGTCCGGACCTGCCGCGGGAGGTGATCATCGACCGCCTGGACGGGCTGGTCGCTAAGTCTGTTGTCGCCGCACGGCCGGAAACGCCTGCTGCCCGGTATCAGATGCTGGAGACGATCCGTCAGTACGGGCGCGAGCTGCTCAGCCAGGACGGGCTGACCGGTCAGGTGCAGGAGCAGCATCGTGATTACTTCCTGCGCCTGGCGAGGCAAGGCTGCGCGCGGTGGTGCGGCCCGGACCAGCGCAGCTTGCTGGCGACATGGCGCCTCGAGCAGGACAACCTCATGACGGCACTGGAATGGTCGCTGGCCAGCGGTGACGAGTCCGTGGCGCTTGAGCTGGTATCCGCATTGCGTTATCACTGGTCACTGAACTACCCGGCGGCCGGCCGCCGAAGGCTAGAGCAGGTACTGAACGCGGCCCGCGAGCCCTCGCCCCAGCGGGGTGATGCCCTGTGGGTCGCCGCCTGGGTCGCGCGGGTCCAGGGCGACATCGAGGCTTCTGCGATGTGGCGGAAGGAATGCGCGGACATCGCCGACCGCTTCGCCGACGAGCACCTGCGCGCCTACGTTCAGCTCTTCACCGGCAGCATGGCGCTTTTTACCGGTAACCCGTCCGACGCGGTAGGCAGCCTTGCCGCTAGCCTTGTGCTGCTGCGCGAGCAGCAGGACATGCCGATGATCCTCATGGGGCTGTTCCTTTACGGCCTTGCCCTTTCGCATTCCGGTGACAGTCCGGCTGCCCAGGCGGCGTGCGTCGAAGCCATCACCCTCGCGGAGGAACGGGGCGAGCTGTGGACCCGGGGAGTGGCGACCTGCAACCGTGGGTTCGACCTGTGGCAGAACGGCGACCCAGCGGGGAACGCGGCCGAGCTGGCCCGTGAGTCCCTGCGGCTGGCCCCCGGCGCCGACGCCGCCAGCGCGGTGCTGTCGATCGAGTTGCTGGCCTGGATAGCGGGTTCGCACGGTGAGCATGAGCGCGCCGCGCGCCTGCTCGGCGCCGCCGCGGCGCAATGGGAGTCACAGGGAGTGCCGATCGGCGTCGCCTTCCCGCTGCATGCCCCCTACTCCAACCAGTGCCGGGCCGCCGCGCTTGAGGCTCTGGGCGAGGCTCGGTTTACCGGGCACTTCG
>DAHWEX010000481.1 GCA_027326205.1 Actinomycetota bacterium | reverse complement strand
GTGGCGGTGACGCACGACGGGTACACCAGCGTCTACACGGTCGACGCGTCCAGCGGGCACCTGCAGGAGACGTACCTGCCCGCGATCGGCGACGCCTGGTCCACCCAGGACCTGTCCGCGAAGTACGGCACCCCGGCCGCGAAGGTGACGCCGGCCGCCGTGCTGCACGACGGGTACACCAGCGTGTACACCGTGGACGCGTCCAGCGGGCACCTGCAGGAGACGTACCTGCCCGCGACCGGCGACGCCTGGTCCACCCAGGACCTGTCCGCGAACTACGGCACCCCGGCGGTCCGCGGCGGGACCTCTCCGGTCGCCGCCTTCCACTTCGGCTACACCAGCGTGTACACGGTCGACGCGGCCAGCGATCACCTGCAGGAGACGTACCTGCCGGCGATGGGCGACTCCTGGAGCACCCAGGACCTGTCGGCGAACTACGGCACCCCGGCCACGACCGTGACGCCGGCCGCCGTGGTGCACGCCGGCTACACCAGCGTGTACACGGTCGACGCGTCCAGCGATCACCTGCAGGAGACGTACCTGCCCGCGATCGGTGACGCCTGGAGCACCCAGGACCTGTCCGCGAAGTACGGCGCCCCGGCGGTCGCGGCGGGCACGCAGCCCGAGGCCCTCGTCCACACCGGGTACACCAGCGTGTACACGGTCGACGCCGGCGGTGACCACCTGCAGGAAACCTACCTGCCGATCATCGGTGCGTCCTGGGGCACCCAGGACCTGTCGGCGAACTACGGCACCCCGGCGGTCCTCGCCGGGACCTCCCCGGCCGTGCTGCTCCACCCGGACGCGAGCGGCGCGCTGAGCTGGACCAGCGTCTACACCGTCGACGCGGCCAGCAGTCACCTTCAGGAGACCTACCTGCCCGCGATCGGCGACCCCTGGACCACGCAGGACCTGTCGGCGAACTACGGCACCCCGGCCGCGGCAAGCTAGGCGAGGGCGCCGGTGAAAAAGCCGATGAGTCCCTACGGCGCGCGCGAGCACGACGACCGCGAGCAGTTCCCCGCCGGCCGCGCAACCGCCCGGTTACGCGGGTTTCGTCTGTGCCGCTTGCGCTGCGTTCATGCCTGGCAGCAACTGGCGCACCTGCGCGAGCTGGCCGGCGATGCTGTCCCGCTGCCGGGTGAGGTCGTCGACCTCGCGGTGGGTAGCGGCGCGGCGGCGCCCGGCGTCAGCGTCGACCTCGGCGAGCAGCTGCTCGGCCTGGGCCTTTGCCTGGCCGAGCAGCTGGCCGGCGTTGTGTTCCGCGTCGCCGACCAGCTGCCCGGCGTGCTGGTCGGCGTCCCGGACGGTCTGGTCGGCCTGAGAGCTGGCCTTCGCGGCCCGCTGCTGCGCGGTTGAGGCGCGTTGCTCGGCTTTGAACACGAGGTCCTGCGTCGCCGACTGGGCGGCGGCGAGCCGCTCGGCCTCCTGACGTTCGGCCTCTTCCCGGCGTGCCGCGAACTGGATCTCGAACTCGGCTTCCGCCTGGGCCCGCTGGGCCTCGCTTTCCTCCAGGATCCGCTGCGCATGGTCACGCATCTCGTCAGCCTGGCGCCTGGAGGTGGTGAGGATCTCCTCCCGCTCGCGCTTGCCGGTCGCCTTCAGCCGGGCGGCATCGCGCTCGGTGCTTGTCCGCAGCTCGGCGATCTCACCATCGGCCGTGGCCCGCTTCTCCGCGACCTCGTGGCCGGCCGTGGCACGGAGCTCGGCGGCTCCGCGCTCGGTCGCGGGGGTCAGCTCGTCGGCCTCACGCCTGGCCGCAGCCCTGATCGACTCGGCCTCGCGCTGGATGGCGGCCTGCTGCCCGTCGGTCTCGCTCTTGGCGTTCGCGCCTAGTTCGGCCGCGTCGCGCTCGGCGCTGGCCCGCAGTCGCGCCGCATCGGCCTTGGCCGCGGCCTTGACCGCGTCGGCTTCCGACCGGGCCGCCTGAACCAGTTCGGCTGCCTGTTCCCCGGCAAGCCGCAGCAGCTGCTCGATCCTGGCGCCCAGGCCGGCATAGGCGGGTCGTTCCGGCTCGTGGGACGGGCGGCGGGCTTCGGACAGCTCCCGCCGCACGGCCTGAACCCGCTCTTGGTGCTGCCGGACTTCGGCCTCGGCCTGCCTGATGTGCTCGTCGACCTGGTCACGGTCATAGCCCCGCATCACCGTCGCGAACTCACGCGGTGGTCCTTGTTCGGAGAGACAGGTCGGCAGGGCGTCGGTGTCTGGTTGCATAAGGCCTGATCCTCGCTAGGCGTGACGAGGACGGGCAGTCACGGGTTTGCGGCAGGTGACCGGGCGTGTCATCCACACCCCGGGCCTCAAGCTCCCGCCCAGTGACACGAACATTACTCCTATTCCGGTATTCCGGCGGGTCCTTCACGCAGCAGCGCCCGCGCCGCGCCCGCCGGTTCACGGAAAGTGACCGGAGCGCCGCAGTCCATGCTCATGCCGCAGGCCCCGGCCGTACCCAGTCAGCCCCCCGGCTTAACGGTTCAGGCAGGCACAACGGGTGAACTTTTTGCCGCATGTAAATAAAATACGTGCCACACGGATTTTTCTTTCCCCCGAAAAAAAGTTTACGCGTTACCGGAGGACAGACAGAAGACCCGGAGCGGGAATGTCCGGATAAACACAGCGGCTGGTGCGCCGGCGAAAACACCGACCCGGTCACGCCCGCTCATCCGGCGTTCCCGTATGGGCCGGGTTCTCCGCGGCCTGCTCGTCGCCGGGCTCCTGCTCCCGCCGCCCCGCGCCGGGCCTCTCCTCCCGTAGGCTTGTACCGGGGAGGGGCGAGTGCTGGGTGCGATGACGGCCAGGGGCGGTTCCCGCCTGCTCGGCTCGGCCTACATGGCGCTGGCCGCGCTGGCGTGGTCCCTCGCCGGGATCCTGCAGCGCCAGCTGCACATGAGCCTGGCCACCCAGCTCGCCGGGCGCGCGGTGTTCGCCTCCGCCGCCGTGTTCGCGTTCGTCGCGGTCGCCGAGCGCGGCCGGGTGATCCAGGCCTTCCGGGCCATCGGCCGGCCCGGGCTGGCGATCGCGGCGCTGATGGCGGTCTCCTCGGGCTCGTTCATCTCCGCGCTCAACGCGACCTCGGTCGCGAACGTCATGGTGGTCCAGGCGCTCGTCCCGCTGGTGACCGCGCTGCTCGGCCTGCTGGCCGGCGAGCCGGTGCGCCGCCGGACCTGGGCGGCGATGGCCGTCGCGGTCGGCGGCCTCGCGCTGATGGCCGGCTCCCCGGCCCGCCCCGGGGCGGCCGGCCTGGCGTTCTCCCTCCTCGCGATGCTGACGTACGCCACCACGATCGTCGTCGCCCGCCACCGGGCCGAGGTGTCGATGGCCCCGGCGACCTGCCTGTCGCAGGTGCTGGTCTTCGCCGTGTTCGCGCCGTTCGCCCGCGTCAGCGAGGTCGGCGGCGCCGCCGTCGGCTACCTGGCCCTGATGGGCGTCGTGCAGATGGGGCTGGCCCTGTTCCTCCTCTCCCTCGGCGCGCGGCTCATCCCGGCCGCCGACGCGGCGCTGATCTCCCAGCTGGAGAACGTCCTGGCGCCGCTGTGGGTGTGGCTGGCCGGCCTCGAGCGCCCGTCTGAGGCGACGGTCGCGGGCGGCGTCCTCGTCATCGGGGCCGTCGCCTTCCAGGTCACCCGGGGCAGCGGCCCGCCGGCCCGCGACCTCCCGGCCGGCCTGGCCGCCCAGGAGGCGGCAGCCCCGCAGGCGCCGGAGTGCGCCTAGCCGGCCTGGGCGGCCGGCCGCGCGGGCGGAGCATGAGGCCAGGGGTGAAATCCCGGCCCGTTCGGGAAAATGAAAGAGTGCCACCGAACGTGCCGTGGTTTCACTGACCGCCCACCCCGGTGCGCCCCGCGGCGCCGGCCCGCCCGCCCGCCGCCGAAGGTCAGCGGCCCTGCTCCTACCGCGCCGGGCGTGTGAGAACATACTTCGATGGAGACGAAAGGGGTGGATGTGCCGAATCTCGGCGCCGCCGTCGACCCGTCGCGGCCCAACATCGCCCGGGTCTACGACTACCTGCTGGGCGGCAAGGACAACTTCGCCGCGGACCGCGCCGTCGCCGACCAGATCATCGCGGCGCTTCCCGAGGTTCAGGTCGGGGTCCAGGCGCAGCGGGCGCTGCTGCGCCGGGTCGTCCGCTACCTGGTCGGCG
The DNA here is from genome assembly GCA_027326205.1 of Actinomycetota bacterium. Classification (GTDB taxonomy): domain Bacteria; phylum Actinomycetota; class Actinomycetes; order Streptosporangiales; family Streptosporangiaceae; genus Trebonia. The sequence goes on along the minus strand of DAHWEX010000481.1, from coordinate 9,571 downwards.
AGGCCGGGATCGACCAGCTGCTCGACATCGGTTCCGGGCTGCCGACCGCGGACAACGTCCACCAGATCGCCCGGCGAGCCGCGCCGGATACCCCGGTCCGGGTCGTCTACGTGGACAACGACCCCGTCGTCCTGTCGCACGCGCGGGCGCTGCTCGCCGACTCCGCCACCACGTTCGCCGTGGACGGCGACATGCTGCGGCCGTCCACGATCACGCGGAGCCCGACGGTCCGGTCGCACCTGGACTGGAGCCGGCCGATCGGCCTGCTGCTCTGCGGCATCGTGCACTACCTGCTCGACGAGGACCGGCCCGGCGAGGCCATCGCGGAGCTGGCCGGCGCCCTCCCGCCCGGCAGTTACGTCTTCATCCACCACCTGCTCGACAACGGCGACCCCGCCATGCGGGAGCTTCAGGAGCATATGCAGAAGGGGCTGGGCCGGGTGCGGTTCCGGACGATGGCCGAGGTCTGCGCGCTGTTCGGCGACCTGCCGCTGGTGGCGCCCGGGCTGGTCGAGATCTCCTCGTGGCGGCCTGACCCGGGCACCGTCATCCCCGCCGCGCACCAGGGCGTGCTGTCGATGGCGTGCGCCGGCGTGGCCCGTAAGGCCTGACGGGCCACGCCGGCCGGCTTACCGGCTCAGCAGGGCGGCGAGCGCGTCCCCGAGCGCCCGGGCGGGATCCGCGGGCAGGCTCATCGACCGCCAGCCGATGAACTTGTCCGGCCGTACCAGCAGCACGCCGTCCTCGCCGACCTCGCGCAGCCGGGCCCAGTCGTAGTAGATGTCGGTGACCGCGCGGCCAGGGCCGATGATCACCGTCTTGACCGGGACGCCCAGGTCGGCGCTCACCGTCGCGGCCGCCGCCGCCCACGGCTCGCCCGCGATGCCGGTGATCAGCGTGAACGTGCCGTACGGCGCCAGGTCGAGGGTGGAGACCTTGCTCAGGGCATCGCCGACCCAGGCATGCGGCAGGTGCGAGCCGGGAACGGTGGAGGCCTGGTAGTACAGCTCGGGGTCGCGGGCCGGGGCCGGCCGCTGGCTGCCGTCGCCCACCACGGCACTGGACTGGTAGAACTGGCCGAGTTCCACGCCGTGCGCGTTGAACTCGTAGTTCTTCAGCTCCATCGCCGCCACGAGCGCCTCGCGCTTGGCCCGGCCGCGCGGGTTGTTCGCCTTGCGTTCCTCGATCTGCGCCCGCATCTCCTCCTCGGTCTCGGCGTCGAGGAGGCCGAGCACCTCGAAGAACTGGACGAACTCGCGGCTGGACTTGTTGGCCCGGGTGACGATCTGCCGGGCGACCGGGGCGCGCTCGGCGGAGTAGGTCTCCAGCAGGTCCGGTCCCGCCTGGCCCCGCAGGACGGCGGCCAGCTTCCAGGCCAGGTTGTAGGAGTCCTGGACGCTGGTGTTGGAGCCGAGGCCGTTCGACGGCGGGTGCCGGTGCACGGCGTCGCCCGCGCAGAACACCCGCTGCCGCTGCAGGCGGGTCGCGAAGTACTCGTTGTTGCCCCACAGCGAGGTGCCGGTGACCTCCACCTCGAGGTCGGGGACGCCGACCAGGTTCCGGACGATCTCGGCGGCCTTGTCCGCGCTGACCTCCGGCGGGGGCTGGGCGATGTCGTAGCCCCAGACGATCAGCCACTCGTTCCACGGGCGGATCATCCGGACCAGGCCGGCGCCGATGCCGCCCACGTTGGAGCCGGGCTGGATGACCCAGTACAGCACGGAGGGCCGCGCGGCCACGTAGCGGGAGATGTCGGCCTTGAAGGTGATGTTCATCGACCCCGCGATGTCCATCTGGCCCTCGAACGGCAGGCCGATGTGCTCGGCGACCAGGGACCTGGCGCCGTCCGCGCCGATCAGGTACTTCGACCGGATGTGGTAAACCTGCCCGGTGAGGCGGTCCCGGACCGTGGTGGTGACGCCCGACGCGTCCTGGTCGTGGCTCAGGTACTCGGTGGAGAACCGCGTCTGGGTGCCGCGCGCGGTGGCGTTCTTGACCAGGATCGGCTCCAGGTAGGTCTGCGGGATGTCGCAGATCAGGCACGGGGACGCCTGCTGGTAGTCGGCCTCGCGGGCGGGGGAGGTGCCCCAGGTCAGGATGCGCCCGATCTCCTCGCCCGCGATGGAGGTGCAGAACACGGTGTCGCCGACGAGCGCGTGCCCGGTCGCGTCGGCCAGGACCTGGTCCTCGATGCCGAAGTCGCGGAAGATCTCCATCGCCCGCTGGTTGGTGATGTGCGCCCGGGGCGTGTTGGCCGTCCACCGGTACTTCGTGATCATGATGTTCGGGACGCCGAGCGCGGCGAGGCTGAGCGCGGCGGCGCCGCCCGCCGGGCCGGAGCCGACGATCAGCACGTCGGTCTCGACCGTCGCGCCGGCGGGGATCTCCGTCTCGGCGAGTCCGTCGTCGAAGGCAGGCATGGGGCGCCCTTCTCTTGAGCCGTCGCTGGCTGGTCCTCACATACTGTCAGTGCCGGGCGGTGACCGGCCAGCGGCCGGCGATCGTGTCCCCGTCCGCGATCAGCAGTTCGCTGGCCAGGTTGGCCACCGGGCAGACGTGGTTGGGGATGACGGTGACGGGATCGCCGACCCGCAGCGGCGTGGTGAGGCCGCGGACGACGGCGTGCTCCTCGCTGAGGCTGACGATGGTGGCCTCGGGCGCCTCCCGGATCAGGCCGTGCCCGTCCAGCCAGCCCGCCCGGTCGCTCGACAGCGTCTTCGACCCGCAGTCGAGGACCGCCGCGCCCGCCCTCGTGGCCGACACGACGCGGGCCGCGACGACGAGGGCCACGTTGTCTTCCGGCAGCCCGGTCAGCGCCATCTGCTGCCGGTCGCCGAACACGTACGTCCCGGGCCGCACCTCGGTCAGCGGCGCGGCCACCTCGGTCTCCGCCGTGGGCGTGGACCCGCCGCTGAGCACCGGGGCCTGGTCCGTCAGCCCGGCGAGCGCGGCGCCGGCCGCGGCGAGCGCGGCCCGCTCGCCGGCCAGGGCCGTGGCGATGTCCGCGCCCTGCGGCTTCGCGTAGGAGTGCCCGGGGTGCGTGAACGCGCCGATCACGTCCAGCCCGAGCGCGCGGCACTCGGCGGCCAGCCCGGCCGCCTCGGCCACGGGAATCCCCGAGCGGTGCTGCCCGGAGTCGATCTCGATCAGCACCCGCAGCCCCGGGGCGGCCGCCGCCAGCGCCGCGGCCGCCGCGCCGCTGTCCACGCCGACCCGCAGTTCGGTCCGCTCGCGGAGCGCGGCGAGCCGCGCGGGGCGGCTACCTGAACCCGCCCACAGCGGGTAGGCGATGAACACGCTCGGGCAGCCGTCGGCGGCGAACGCCTCCGCCTCGGCGAGCGTCGCCACCGTCAGCCCGGCGGCGCCGTGCGCTAGCTGCCGCCGCCCGATCTCCAGGCACTTATGCGTCTTGGCGTGCGGCCGCAGCGCCGCGCCGCCCGCTTGCGCCGCGGCCTGCATCCGCCGCAGGTTCCGCTCCAGCCGCGTGGTGTCTACGACGACCGCCGGCGTCTCAATGTCCCAGGGCACACCTCAGTATCCCGCACGGCACGGGCGTGCCCGCACGGTACTTTAGGGTCCATGACCGTGACGCGCGCGCAGGTGGCGGCCCTGCCCAAGGCCGAGCTGCACCTGCACATCGAGGGCACCCTCGAGCCCGAGCTCGCCCTCGAGCTGTCGGCCCGCAACGGCGTGCCGCTCCGTCACGCCGACGCGGCGGCACTGCGCCGCGCGTACGCGTTCACCAGCCTGTCCTCGTTCCTGGACCTGTACTACGAGTGCATGGCGGTGCTGCGCACCGCGCGGGACTTCGCCGACCTGGCCGGCGCCTACCTGGCGAAGGCGCGGGCCGACGGCGTGACCAGGACCGAGATCTTCTTCGACCCGCAGGTGCACATGGCCCGCGGCGTCCCGCTGTCCGCGGTCATCGACGGCCTGAGCGCCGCCGCAGGCCGGAGCGCGGCGGCCGGCGGCCCGCGCGCCGAGCTCATCGCCTGCTTCCTGCGCGACCGGGGCCCGGACGACGCGATGAGGACGCTGGAATCCCTCGCCGGGCACGCCGGCCGCCTGCTCGGCGTCGGCCTCGACTCGGCCGAGGTCGGCTACCCGCCCGCGGGCTTCGCCGGGGTCTTCGACGCCGCCCGGGGGCTGGGCCTGCACACGGTCGCGCACGCGGGGGAGGAGGGGCCGCCCGAGTACGTCTGGCAGGCCCTGGACCTGCTGGGCGTGGAGCGGGTCGACCACGGCATCCGCAGCGTCGAGGACCCGGCGCTGCTGCGGCGCCTGGCGGCGGACGGCACCCCGCTGACGGTCTGCCCGCTGTCCAACGTGCGCCTGCGCTGCGTCGACGTCATGGCCAACCACCCGCTCCCGCGGCTGCTCGACGCGGGCGTCCTGGTCACGGTCAACTCCGACGACCCCGCCTACTTCGGCGGCTACGTCGCCGACAACTACCTCGCCCTCGCGGCGGAGCTCGACCTGGGCCTCACCGACCTGGCGGCTCTCGCCGGGAACTCGATCACCGCGAGCCTGACCGGGTCCTAGCCCGGCCGTCAGCTGAACGGCGGACGAGCCGGCGCAACGGCCGGCCGTCCGGGAGACGGCAGGTTCGGCCGAACGGGCCGCCGGTGCCCGCGGTCCGTCGGGATGAAGCCGTAGTGGACGGACATACGGGACGAATGGGCAGGCGGCGCGGCAGAGACTGACAACGGCGTACGTTGATATCCTTTAGTGCACAGTGCAATTGCAATGTGCAAGTGCACTGCGTGCAAGGCTGGTAATGTGCATTGCGCTTGATGTGCCGCGTGTTCGTATCGTTACCAAGGAGGTAAATTAGGTGCCGACTATCAACGGAATCCCCGCCGACCAGTTGCCGGTGACCTGGCGAAAGAGCAAGCGGAGCAACCCGAGCGGCAACTGCGTCGAGGTCGCGGTGCTCCCGGACGGCGACGTGGCCGTCCGTCACTCGCGCCACCCGTCCGGACCTGCCCTCGTCTACACCCGCGCCGAAATCGGCGCGTTCCTCGCCGGGGTGAAGGACGGCGAGTTCGACGACCTGGCGTAAGGGCGTCGATTAGGAGAATCGGCCATCCTCCGCAGCGGTGAAAGCCGGCGCCGGGCAGTCAGGTATAGAGTGATCATTGCCGTGTTGCCAATGAGGGAACAGCGGGAACAGCGGTATGCGGCATTATGCCTGACTGCCTGGCGGGGGGTCGCGCCTGGCGCGGGTTTACCTACTTCGGAGCGGTGATGACGACAGGCGTGCCGGACGAGGAGACGCCGGTCCCTGGGCAGGAGGAACCTCCCGCCGAAGCGACGGTGCTCCGCATGCTGCTCGGCAGCCAGCTCCGGCGGCTGCGCGAGTCCGTGGGCATCTCCGCCGAGAAGGCCGGGTACGAGATCCGGGCGTCGCGTTCCAAGATCAGCCGGATGGAGACCGGGCGGGTCGGGTTCAAGGTCCGCGACATCGAGGACCTGCTCACCCTGTACGGCGTGGACGACGACCGGCAGCGGGACAAGGTCGTCGCCCTGGCCAGGCGGTCCCGGGAGCCGGAGTGGTGGACGCAGTACCACGACATCCTGCCCGACTGGTTCGAGACCTACCTCGGCCTCGAGTCCGCCGCGACCTCGATCCGCAGCTTCGAGAACCAGTTCGTGCCCGGCCTGTTCCAGACCGAGGACTACGCCCGCGCCGTCACCCGCCTCGGCCACCAGGCCGCCCCGGCCGAGGAGATTGAGCGCCGGGTCGGGCTGCGCGTCAAGCGCCAGGAACTGCTCGCCCGGCGGCAGCCGCCGCGGATCTGGGTGGTGATGGACGAGGCGGTGCTGCGGCGCCCTATCGGCGGGCCCCCGGTGATGCGCGCCCAGCTTGACCGCCTGGTCGAGTCGGCCCGGCTGCCCACCGTGACGCTCCAGGTGGTCCCCTTCGCCCGCGGCGGGCACGCCGCGGCCAGCGGGTCGTTCTCCATCCTGCGCTTCGAGGAGCGCGACCTGCCGGACGTGGTCTACATGGAGCAGCTCACCAGCGCGGTCTACCTGGACCAGCGCGCGGACGTCGAGCACTACCTCGAGGTGGTCGACCAGCTCAGCGGCGAGGCGCTCACCCCGGCCGACTCGGTGCGCTTCGTCGAACGGGTCACCAGGGACACCTGACACGGAAGGCGGCGGCATGACCAGCGGCGAGACAACGGCAGCCGAGGGCAACGACAGCGACGCGCTGGCGTTCAACACCATGGTGGCGCACCAGGCGCGGATGTACGACTACATGCTCGGCGGCAAGGACAACTACGCGGCCGACCGGGACGCGGCGGAGAAGTGGCTCACGATCGAACCCGGGGCCGCCTTCAGCGTCCGGGCGAACCGGGCGTTCCTCGGCCGGGCCGTCCGCTACCTCGCCGGCGAGGCGGGCATGCGGCAGTTCCTCGACATCGGCACCGGCATCCCCACGGCGGGCAACACCCACGAGGTGGCGCAGTCGATCGCCCCCGAGTCCCGGATCCTCTACGTGGACTACGACCCGATCGTGCTCGCGCACGCCCGGGCCCTGCTCACCAGCGGCGACGCCGGGGCGACGGAGTACATCGAGGCGGACCTGCGGAACACCGGCAAGATCTTGGAGGAGGCCAGGGACTTCCTGGACTTCACCAAGCCCGTCGGCATCACGCTGGTGGCGATCCTGCACGCGATCCCGGACGCCGACGACCCGCACGCGATCGTGGCCAGGCTGCTCGACGCCGTCCCCTCCGGCAGCTACGTCGCCCTCACCCACGTCGGCGCCGACCTGCTCGACCCCGAGACCAGCGCGAAACTCGAGGGCCTGTCCGGCCAGTCGATGCAGCAGCGGGTGGGCTTCCGCGACCGCGCCCAGGTCGCCCGGTTCCTCGACGGCACCGACCCGGTGGACCCGGGCCTCGTCCGCGCCGAGCGGTGGCGCCCCGACCCCGGCGCCGACCTGACCACCGAGTCCTGCCTGTGGGCCGCCGTCACCCGCAAACGCTGATACGCCGCCCCGCAGGCCCGATGCCATTAGCGCTGTGGCCCGCACCGCCAAACCGCTATCAGCGCCGTGGCACTTTGCACCGATAGGTTCGGCACAGCGCGCCACGGCGCCAAGACCGCACTAGCGCTGTGGCCCGCAGCGCCAGCCTTCTCCAGCTTGGTCACGGACTCAGGCCGGAGATTTCCTAGCGGAGCGCCGCCGTGAAGCGCTGCCAGGCCGCCGCGTCTACTGCCAGGAGAGTTCCGTCGGCGTCGGCCGTGTCGCGGACGAGCACGGCGGCGTCCGGCTTGGCGACCTCGACGCAGTTGTTCCCGCTGCTATCGCTGTAACTCGACGTGCGCCAGGTGCTCATGAGTGTCAGCGATCCTCTCGATCAAGCCGAGCGATTCGTCCGGCGTCATCGCCACAGTCTGAAGGTGGCGGAACCGCACCGACGGCCAGCCTCGATCCGGCTCACGGTCGAGTTGTCGCACGGGACCAGCGCACCTGGGCGCCATCGACTTCCCCGGCGCCGAGGCGGCTACGGTAAGCCTCAGAGCCTTACCGTTCCCTCTTCGGTCGCGTGGGCTGTCGCGCCGGGGGAAAGCAGGACCGAACGGGCCAGGGCGTGGCCGTGGCTGGCCGCCACGACGGGAGTGGCGCCGCGCATCAAGGCGGCGAGGAAGCCGGCCGCGAACGCGTCGCCGGCTCCCGTTGAGTCGCGGGCGGGTGGAGCCGGCGGTACCGGGACGGCCTGCGGCGGCTCGCCGGGGACGGTGACCGTTGTGGCCTCCGGGCCGTTCTTGACGACGGTTATGGCCTTTGCGAATGGCGGGCGGGTCACGTTGAGCAGTTGGGCCTCGCGCGCATTGGCGAAGAAGACGTCAGGCGCTATCGCGGCCACCAGGTCCAGGTAGCCGGGCAGCCCGTATGCGGAGATCATCCCGGTGGACGAGGCGTCCAGCGAGACCGGGACGCCGGCCTCGTGCGCCTGCTCGATCAGTCGCAGCACGGCGCTGGCGGCCGGCTCGGCGGCGAAGCAGTAGGACGGCGCGTGCAGGAACGCCGCGTCCGCGAGCCAGGCGGCGGGGACGTCGTTCAGCTCGGCGGCGGCGCCCCGGTCGGGGTACATGGTGCGTTCGCCGGCCCCGTCGACGTGCACGACGATCGTGCCGGTGCGCCCGCGCCGCTGCACGCGCACATCGACGCTGCGGGCCGCGAGGCCGGCGGTCAGCACGTCGGCGACCGGGTCGTCGCCGACGCAGCCGATGAAGCGGGCGGGCACCAGGGCGCTCGCGAACGCGGCCACGTTTGCCGCGCTCCCGCCCCGGGCCCGGTGGATGGCGGACGGGTTGTCGGTGGCGAACTGCGCCGGGGCGTCCTGCCACACCACGATGTCCTCGACGAGGTCGCCGACGGCGACCAGGACGCCGGGGACGTGCGGGTCGCGGGCAGCGGTCAACGGTTGGGGACCTGTCTCTCAGTCGCAGGCGGAAGGGGTTACCAGGTTACTGTGGGCAGGTGGAGTCCATATCTCCCAGGCCGGGGACTGCTCTGGCCCCTTGTGCCGCGTGGGGTACTGAGTACCATAAAACTGGTACTTAATCTCTGGAGGGTCTCGCCGTGAATGTCACAGACGACGAACCTCCCCTGGCCGCGGAGTTTCCGGCGGCGAGCAGGGAGGACTGGCAGCGGCTGGTCGGCGCCGTGCTGGCCAAGTCCGGGAAGCCCGGCCTGGCGGGAGCGGCCGCCGAGGAGGCGCTGGCGACCGAGGTCGAGGACGGGCTGACGGCACAGCCGCTCTACACCGCGCAGGACGCGGCGCCGGCGCCCGGCTGGCCGGGCTTCGCGCCGTTCACCCGCGGCGGCCGGGCCCAGGGGGCGGCCGTCTCGGGCTGGGACGTCCGCCAGCAGCACGCGGACCCCGATCCCGCCCGGACCAGCGAGGCCGTGCTCGCGGACCTGGAGAACGGGGTCACCTCGCTGTGGCTGACGCTGGGCGGCGACGGCCTTCCGGTTGACGCGCTTCCGGTCGTGCTCAACGGCGTCTACCTGGATTTGGCCGGGGTGGTGCTGGACGCGGGCGCGGAGTTCGCGGAGGCCGCCGCCCGGCTGCTCGCCCGCTACGAGAGCGGCCCGTCGCGGGTCGCGTCCGGCTCGGCGGGGAACCTCGGCGCGGATCCGCTGGGCCTGGTGGCCCGCACCGGGCAGGACGCGGACACCGCGCGGCACCTGGCCGACGCCGCGGCGCTGGCGTCGCGCTGCGACGGCGAGTTCCCCGGCGTGCGCGCCCTGGTCGCCGACGCGCTGCCGTACCACGAGGCCGGCGCCTCGGCGGCGCAGGAGCTGGGGCTGTCGCTGAGCACCGCGGTCGCCTACCTGCGGGCGCTGACCGAAGCCGGGCTGAGCGCGCAGGCGGCGGCGGGGCAGCTGGAGTTCCGGTACGCGGCGGTCGCGGACCAGTTCCTGACGATCGCGAAGCTGCGCGCCGCGCGCCGGCTGTGGTCGCGGGTCACGCAGGCGTGCGGCATCGGGGCCGGCGCGGCCCAGCGGCAGCACGCGGTGACCTCCACGGTGATGATGACCGAGCGCGAC
>DAHWEX010000034.1 GCA_027326205.1 Actinomycetota bacterium | reverse complement strand
GCGGGGCGGGCCACCAGGAGGTGAGGAGGAGTGAGCCAGCCGCTTGACCTGAGCGACATGGACGACTTCGAGGTGATGGAGGAACGGCGGAGGGTCATGGCGGCCCTGGCGTTCCTCACCGGCAAGTACCGCGATCTCAACAGCGAGATGACCAAGAGGGAGACTCTTCGATGGATGGCCGCACCGTGACCCACGCCGGGCTGGTCGAGGCAGGCCTCGCGAACGCCCGGGAACACCGGGACGACATGGCCCGCTGGCTGGCGTTGGAAGTCCTGCTGACCGACCCCGTGGCGCTGGAGGACAGCGAACTGGCCGAGCGCCTGATCGCGCTGCAGGACCGGATCGAGGCCCTGGCCCGCGCCAGGCACGGCGTAGGGTGAACGCCGACTCCCCCTGCCTGTAACCGCACCGGTGAGTCCCGGTACGACATCACCGGGGCAAGCGGAGCCCTCCGGGCCAGTCCCCGTGCCGGAGGGCTCCCCATCATCAGACCTGCCCAACCGATCGAAACAGGGCGAATCATGCCAGTAAAGCAGCGGGCACTGGACCCGCACGAAGCGCTACGGCAAAAGGAACGCTGCGCGGAAGTAGCGCACAGACACCACGGCTGGATGATCTGGGTGGCCGGAACCACGCCCGTAGCCACCCGCGCGGGCAGCCCCAGGCCGCCAGCGGACGCCGACGCCACCGGGTGGGCACGGACGCTGGTAGGCGACGGCACCGACCCGTGGGCGGACCTTGAACGGCAGCTAGACCAGCAGCCATGACACCCGTCACTCCAGGCGGCCACCCGGCGGCAACCCGCCACGGCGGTCGTCCGGGTCAACCTCGTTCCTGATCTCCTTGCACGGTTGCGACGCTGCGGGTCTACAAGGAGATCGTGACCGAGTCGCACCCGGACTGGTTCGGCCCGCGCGTCGAGTACGAGGACCGGGCGGCCGCCATCACCGACTAGGAGCAGCGCGGCGTCCCCGGCCTGCTGCCTCGACCGGCAGGACATCCTGGCGCGTGAGCACCCGCCAAAGCTGATCCTAGGCCGCGGCACCAAGGACCGCGCCGGCCGGACGCTCACGATCCCAGCCGGCGCCTGGCAGTCCTTCGCGGACTCGCTCAAGTAACGCGCCGGCGATCAAGCCGAAGACAGCGCGGCGCCCAGCCGGCGACAGGCCGCCCCGTCGGGGCGGCCTGTCCGTTTCTCCCGCCCGGCAACCCGCGCGGTCAAGTCGCCGAATGTGGTGACTTGAACCAGTTCGACCCAGTGTCCGTGCTAAAGACCGGATACCCAATGTCGGCAGGTGCGGGCGGGACGGCCAATGCGTGAGCTGCACGGCTACCACGGCGAGCACCGCCGCCACGCCCGCGACGCGCCCGCACCCGCGGACAACCCCGCAACCCGCGCCCACGACGGCTCAAGACACGCCGCCCAGGACGCCATCAAGCTCCGGATGCTCCTAGACCCGGAAGCCCGAAAAGCAGCGCGCCTGAACTACCAGCGCAAGGCCGAAGCGGCCGAGGCCGACTACGCCGTCAGGCACGCCAGGCCCGCCCCCGGCGACCAGCCCCGCGCCCCCGACCAGCGCAGCCCCCGGGAGCCGAGGCCGCAGCACGCGCCCCCCGAACCCCGCGACCAGCCCGCCAGCAGGTTCGACCAGCGAGAAAGACCGCCGGAAGTCCAGCGGGAAGACGGGCGCAAGCACCAGCGCTCCTGGCTGCCCCGCGCCGACATGGTCAAAGCCGTCACCGACGTCGGCACGTTCGTCACGACGATCGCCGTCGCGCTCGGCGACGCGTCCGCGAAGTGGGAGGCGGTTGCCGCAACCGGGGCCGCCGCCGTGGTCTCCAACATAATCTGGGCAAATAGCCGCCGGAAGGACAAGCATGGGGATCGACCGGAAGGCTGAGCAGGCGACCAGGACGATGCTCGGCCACGCGATACGGCACGAACTAGACGACCTGGCCGCCCAGATGCGAACGGCGGGGGAGGAAACCCTCCCCCGCATCCTCGGCCTCTGCGCGCTTGCCTCTGCCTACGTCGCCGTCGACGTGTCCGGCCGCTGGCCCACCGACGCGGACCTCCACGAGCTCGCCAAGCGCGCAGCGAGATCGGCGACGAAGCTGGACATCACCGAGCAGGAGATCCACGACTACCTGTCCCGGATAGCGCTCGGCCCGGAAAAACTCGACGACGTCTTCCCCGAACAGGCCATCGTCCCGGTCCCGCTGTACGCGACCGCGAACCTGCTCCTAGCCTTCAGCCCTAGCGAGAAGCACTGGTGGGAGTACCTAGACCAGATCTGGGACGCCGCCGAAACCGCCGACCGCACCCCCCTCGCCACCCTCCCCGCCCTCATCCTCCGCGCCCGCAAGCACCCCGTCCAGGTCCCGGAGCCGTAGGCCTTCCAAACGGCATGAGCCGCTCGGCCCGCATGCCGGTGTTACAGTTCGTTATTGATTGCTTCGGATCGTGGTATCCAGCCCCCGGATCGACGCTCCTCTCTCGCATGCTCGCGGACATGGGCGCACGGGCTTATCTCGATGGCCGAATGTCGTACCCGGCTCGTAGGCTGGCATCACATGGAAAAGCTTGGTACTTGGGGAGGGCTGTAGCCGGTGGGGATACCCGCAGGAGAACAGGCGGCGAGCGCGGGCGAGGCCGACGGGGCGTTGTTTCCGGTCGTTCCGCCGCCGATGACGCTACCGGCGCTGGAGAGCCACCTGGCGAAGGCGGCCGACCTGCTCCGTGGCACGATCGACCAGGCGGACTTCAAGGCGTACATTTTCCCGCTGATGTTCTTCAAGCGGATCAGCGACGTGTACCTGGAGGAGTACGACCAGGCACTCGCCGAGTCCGGCGGGGACCATGAGTTCGCGGCCTTCGCGGAGAACCACCGCTTCGCGATACCGGAGGGCTGCCTGTGGCGGGACGTGCGCGCCCGCAGCCAGAACATCGGGCAGGCGCTGATCACGGCCTTCCGGGGGATCGAGCGGGCCAACCCGGAGACTTTGTACGGGATCTTCGGCAACGCTGGTTGGGGCAACAAGGACAAGCTGCCAGACGCCCGGCTCAAGGACCTGATTGAGCACTTCTCGGCCAGGTCTCTGTCCAACGCGGCCGTTGCGCCGGACGTCTTCGGCAACGCGTACGAGTACCTGATCAAGCGGTTTGCCGACCAGTCGAACAAGAAGGCCGGCGAGTACTACACCCCGCGCCCGGTCGTTGGCCTGCTGGTTAACATCCTGGACCCCCGGGAGGGGGAGACCGTCTACGACCCGGCGTGCGGC
>DAHWEX010000025.1 GCA_027326205.1 Actinomycetota bacterium | reverse complement strand
CACGGCGCGGCACGGCAGCGCCCGCGAGCCGCGGGTCATGTCGCTGAGCTGCACGTGCGCGATCAGGTCGACGTGCCCGGCGATCTCCTGCCGCAGCCCGGCCTCGGTCCAGACGTGGAACGCGTCCAGGCAGATGCCCATGCCCGCCCGGGGGGCGACCAGCAGCGCGTCGTGGAACGTGTGGATGAACGTCAGGTCGGCGTACAGCCAGCTCGTCGGCTCGATGGCGAGCGTCACCCCGCGGCCGGCCGCGTAGCCGACGAGGCCGCCGACCGCGTTGACGTAGGCGTCCGCGCAGGCGTCCCAGCGGGCCGACGTGCGCGGGCCGGCCAGCCCGTACATGACCGTGGCGCCGACCGCCGCGGCCAGGTCGACGTCGCGTTCCGCCCGGCGCCGCGCCGCGCCGGCGGCCTCGACCGACGACAGGTCGAGGGCGAGCGCGCCCGTCGTGGTGACGATCTTGACCCCGTGCCGGCGGCCGGCCGCGACGACGGCCCCGGGCCCGGCCGCACGGGCCTTGGTACCGGTGAGCGACGCGCTGGCCGCGCCGAGGGCGGCGATGGCCTCGATCGCGTCGGTGGCCGGCAGGTCGGGAAAGCAGAGCCCGCTGACCGAGACTCGTGGATGCACCGGGGATTCCCTTCGTTTCGTCGCGCGGGGCCGTCAGCCGTTCACGATGCGGATGGCCTCCTGGACCAGCCGTGGCAGTTCCGGCCGCATCCGCGCCATCGATTCCTTCACCGGCCGGCCGAGCTTCATCGCCCGCTTGAGCAGCAGCCCGGTCACGCCCGCCTCCTTGTACCGGGTGAGCGCGTCGAACCAGCCGAGATCCGGCACGGGCCGGCCGATCGCGTCCTCGTAGGCGCGGACTATCTCGCGGCCCGCCGGGGTGCCCGCGACCGTTCCCGGCGCGACGGCGGGGTGCCCGGCGTCGTCGGTGAAGAACGTCAGCCAGGACAGGTCGATCCGCGGGTCGCCAACGGACCAGATCTCCCAGTCGATGACCGCGTTGACCCGGCCGCCTTCGCACAGGGTGTTCCCGAGCCGGAAGTCGCCGTGGTTGACCGCCGGCGGGAGCGGCGCTGGCATGTTCGCATGGAGCGCAGCCGCGGCCCGTTCGTAATCACCGCTCATCTCCCCCGGGAGGGTGGCGAACGCCCGGGTCCACCGGTCCACCTCGGCGGCGAGCCCGACAGCCGGCTCGGCGGCGAGCCCGGCCGCGCCCGGGTCGATCTCGTGCAGCCGGGCCAGGACCTGCACGGCGTCGAAGAACCGGGCCCGCACCTGGGCGGGCGCGGGCCGCTCGGCGGGATCGCACAGCACGGGCTCCACGCACTCGCCGGGGACCAGGTTCATCGCCATGAACGGCGGAACCTCCGGCGGGTCCCCCGGGTCGGAGAAGAGCACGTCCGGCGCCAGCGGCCGCTGCCCGTGCTGCAGCCCGTGCTGCACCGCCCGCTGCAGCCTCGCCTGGCGCAGCACGTCGCGGTTGCGGAGCGGCGGCAGACCGGGCGGCGCGACCTTCAGCACCACCGGGGTCTCCGCCGCCGCCACGCCGCCCAGTTCGACCAGGAAGGTCAGGCTTGAGGTGCCGCCGGTCAGCGGGGACACGCGCAGGACCTGCGCGCCGGGGCGCCAGCCGGTGACCCGCTGCCCCACCCGGTCCCGCAGCTGAGCCAGCAGTCCGTCCTCGACCTGGCTTGCCGCCATCACGCGCTCCCTCTCCCCTGGTCCCGGAAACAACTATCTTCTAGTATTTAGTAATACGATTCCGATCGACGATACCCCGGCTCTCGCGCCGCGCGCCAGGCCGGAGGCTATACGGCAGGAGCCGCCCATGTGGGATTTCGCCACCGAGCCCGAATTCCAGGAGAAGCTCGACTGGATGGCCGCGTTCGTGCGCGAGGAGTGCGAGCCGCTCGACCTGCTCTTCCCGCGCCCCGGTGACCCCTACGACGTGCACAACAAGGCATCGCGGGCGATCTTGGCCCCGCTGCGGGAGAAGGTGAAGGAGCAGGGGCTGTGGGCCTGCCACCTCGGCCCGGAGCTCGGCGGCCAGGGATACGGGCAGCTCAAGCTGGCGCTGATGAACGAGATCCTCGGCCGCTCGGGCTGGGCGCCGACCGTCTTCGGCACGGCCGCACCCGACACCGGCAACGCCGAGATCCTCGCCTTGTACGGGACGCAGGAGCAGAAGGCGCGCTACCTCCAGCCGCTGCTTGAGGGAAACATCGTGTCCACCTTCTCGATGACCGAGCCGCAGGGGGGCTCCGACCCCAAGGAGTTCGTGTGCAAGGCCACCAGGGACGGTGACGAGTGGGTGATCGAGGGCGAGAAGTGGTTCTCGTCCCACGCCCGCTACGCCTCGTTCTTCATCGTCATGGTCGTCACCGACCCGGACGCGAAGCCGTATGAGCGGATGTCGATGCTCATCGTGCCCGCGGAGACACCCGGGATCGAGATCATCCGCAACGTCGCGACCATGAACGAGCGCGACGACCTGGACGAGGGCACCGAGGGCTACCTCCGCTACAACCAGGTCCGGGTGCCGCTCGACGCGATGCTCGGGGCACCAGGCGAGGGGTTCAAGGTCGCCCAGTCCCGGCTTGGCGGCGGCCGGGTGCACCACGCCATGCGGGTGGTGGGCAAGTGCCAGCGGGCCTTCGACATGATGTGCGAGCGCGCGCTGTCCCGCCGCACGCAGGGCAAGCTGCTGGCCGACCACCAGTTCGTCCAGGGCTTCATCGCCGACTCGGCCATTGCGCTGGCGCAGTTCCGGCTGCTCGTGCTGCAGACCGCGTGGATCATCGACAACCAGCCGCCCGGCGCGGCCCGCACCCACATCGCGATGTGCAAGGTGGCGCTGGCCGCCGTGCTGCACGACGTCCTGCAGCGGGCGGTGCAACTGCACGGGTCGCTCGGCACCACCCAGGAGACCCCGCTCGGCCCCTGGTGGGCCTACGCGCCGCAGCTCGCGCTGGCCGACGGGCCGACCGAGGTACACAAGGCCGCGGTGGCCAAGGGAATGCTCCGCGGCTACGCGCCCGCCCCTGGCCTGTTCCCGACCGAGCACATTCCCACCCGGCGAGCGGAAGCGCGCGCCCGGTACGCGGACATCCTCGGGGAGCATGGTCAGTGACCGGGGGAACGGCCGGGCCCGGGGCCCTGTTCGACCTGACGGGGAAGGTCGCCCTGGTCACCGGGGGCAGCCGGGGCCTCGGCCGGGAGATGGTCCTCGGCTTCGCCGCCGCGGGCGCCGACGTGGTCATCGCCAGCCGCAAGCTGGACAACTGCAAGGCGCTGGCCGAAGAGATCGAGGCGACGGGACGCCGGGCGCTGCCGGTCGCGTGCCATGTCGGCCACTGGGACGAGTGCGAGGAACTCGCCGACCGCGCCTACGCGCACTTCGGCCGGGTGGACATCCTGGTCAACAACGCCGGCATGTCACCGCTGGCGCCGTCGTCGGCGCAGACGTCGCAAGAGCTGTTCGACAAGGTGATCGGGGTGAACTTCAAGGGCCCGTTCCGGCTGACCGCGCTGATCGGCCAGCGCATGTACGACCGGGACGGCGGCTCGGTCATCAACG
>DAHWEX010000473.1 GCA_027326205.1 Actinomycetota bacterium | reverse complement strand
CCATTCACCAAGCGGATCGACTTCATCGGCTCGATCAAGTGGTACGAGGACAAGCCCTTCGGTACACGCGAGTACAACCAGCTCGCCCGCGACGCCATCGAGGTGCCAGGCGTCACTCACGACACCCCCCTGGTCGCGGTTTCCCGCTCGGGTTTCGCCGACAACGTGTCCCCAGCGGCGACGTGGGACCCGGAGGACCTACTCCGCGCCTGGCAATAGTGCCAGCCGGCGCCTGAACCCGGCAGCAGACATTTCCGCCCTTCCCTCCTCCAGCCAGCTGCCGCAGACGGCGTTCGCCGGCATAACATGCCGTGCTCCCCACGCCAGAATCGGGGCGCTGCCAGCAAGGATCACGAACCGTAGCGGCCGCTTCCGCTGGACTCCGGGCGCGGATACCACATACCACATGGCGGGCAGCTATACCTGTACCGGCAGCGGCCTATGCAGCGGTCTAGACCTTTCCGCGCCGTTGTTTGCTCCATGTTTGCTCGGATACCCCGGCACGGGCCGGCAGGACCCGGTACTCATGTCGCTCCACCTCGCGGGGTTGCGGTACAGCTCCGCATGTCATGGCGATGTCGGCGTGCTCAGCGAGTTCCGGTCCCGGCTGGTGGCCGGTGAACTGGCGAGCCTGGCGCTGGACGCGCTGCTGGAGCGCCTGGCCGGGCTGGGCCTGGTCAGGGCTGGTGGCCGACAGCGCACTGATTCCGCCCACGTGCTACTCGCCGCGACCGCCGGTCCCGGGGTTGGCAAGGACGGTAGCGATACGGGCGGAACGTCGGCGCAACGCAGTTCCTGCCAGTAGCGAACCGCCTCATCGAGCAGGCGAGCCGGGTCGTCGGGGGCGTCGCTGTCCCGGGCGGGGCGCGGGCCAAGACCGCCAATCCGGCGTGGCGTGGCCCGGCCGAAACGGGCACTGCTGGCCGTCGCCGGAGCGATCGCGGTCGGGAACGTCTCCCTCGCGGGCGGGCACCCCGAGGACGCCGTCGCGGTCGGGCTATTCCTCTACGGGTTCCTGGCGCTGGCGCGCCGTTTTGGAACCCCGCACATCACCGTCCATGGCAGAAGTCTGCTTTTCAATCTATACTTCTGCTATGGCACTCAGCATTAAGAGCGACGAGGCGGACCAGCTTGCCAGGGAACTGGCTGCGGAGACCGGTGAGACATTGACGGAGGCGGTCGTGATCGCGCTCAGGGAACGGCTTGACCGCGAGCATGCCAGGCATGGCGCCAGTATGCGAATGCGGCTGGCGCGCCTCGCGGCGGACGTGGCGGCGCTTCCGGTTGCCGACGGCAGGACGCCGGATGACATCATCGGCTACGACGACGCGGGCCTCCCGAGTTGACCCAGTCGCCGCCGGAGTCGGAGCGCGGCCGGAGCCTTGTCGTTGACACGTCGGCGTGCGTAGCCGTGATCCTCGGCGAGCCGGGAAGCGAGGATCTCGCCGCCTACCTTGAGTATGCCCTGGTCCGGCTGATGCCCGCTGCCATCCGGGTTGAGCTGGGCATCGTCATCGAGGCCCGCCTCTGGCCGGCCGGGCAGGACGTCGTGGACCGGTTCCTGCGTGATGCGAAGATCGACATCGTCGCCGTCGATGAGGAGTTGGCGGCCCGCGCGATCAGCGGGTGGCGGAGATACGGCAAGGGAAGGCACCTAGCTGCGCTCAACTTCGGCGACTGCTTCACCTACGCGCTCGCCGAGCAGACTGGGTACCCCGTGCTCTGCACCGGCGACGACTTCGCCGCGACCGGCATCTCCGTGCTGCGTCCGCCCACCGGGAACAGGGGACCGTAAGGAGCCGCCAGCCCGGGGCCAGCAGGGATCACGAACCGTGTCGGGCGCTTTCCCGGCCGCCAGGTGATCACGGTGACCCACAAGGGCACTCGCGAGCTGCAGGAACTGCCGACCTCCACCGACGCGTTCGTGTGGCTGCGCCTTTACCAGGTGGAGATGGACGGGCTCATCCCGAGGGCCGACGGCAGCCGCTGTGGTGGACACCACGCCGACCGGTGCTGCCGGTGACTTACCACGCGGTCTACCGCATGTTCGAGCGGGTCGGCGAGGCGGCCAGCTGACAGTGCGAGACCGAGTTTCCGAGCGGGACACTCACACGCTCGCGAAGCAGCCGGGCAACTCCCGTCTGGCCAGGGTTACCGCCCACCCGACCGGCGCGTGTACCTCGAGTGTACCCCCGGCGCGCCGAAGTCTCATGTGAGCGGGTTGACCCACTCCACTCCCTTGAACCGGGCGAAGTCGGAGTCGCTGGAGTAGATTGCAGCGTCGTTCTCGATGGCTATCGCGGCTAGCTGGGCATCGGTCGTGAGGTTGCTCGCCGTGCCGGCGGCGCGGAGGAACCCGAACGTGAGACTCAGGTGCTTCGGCCCGGGCAGTACCCGGGTAATGTTCGGCTGCGCTAGCCACTCCTCGACGTGGGCTGTGGCGTCATCGATAGTCAGCGGCGGCTTGATGAGCCGCGGGTTGGTGCCTATCCGCAGGAACCCGAAGGCGGCGAGGTCTGCGAGACCGATGATCTCATCGGAGTTGACTGCCTGTTCCCACCACCGGCGAGCCTTCTCATGCTGCGGAAAGGCATCGATGGCGCCGTAAAGCAGCAGGTTGACGTCCGGGATGATCACTGCTGCCGAGCCAGCTTCATGACGGCCTCGTCTTCGAGCTCGTCGGCGAGCCGGTTGAAGCCGGACAGGTCCAGGCCGGGTGCGAGCTGAGCGTGATGAACGCGGGCCACGTAGAGCTCCTGCCTGGCGGGCTTCCTCGCGAGAGCCGCCCGCAGCGCGTCATTCACGACTTGCTTCAATGACGTCCTGGTCCGGTGCACTTCGTCTTCGACCAGGCGAGCCACATCCTCGTCCAGCGTCAGGGTGGTCCGTGACATGATGGCATCATAGCATCAAAAACATGTAGCATCAAGATGCCTCTCGCACCCTGAACCAGAGCGCGCCGCTCCACCCGCTGCCAGACGGCATCACCGGCCTAGACCACTTCCACGCCCTCCGGCGTGACCGCACTGGAGGCGTGATTCAACAATATCGCCTGGTGGCATGAGTTTCCGGCACCCACGGCCACCCGGTCGGCGGGAGGCCTGGCCATGCCGAACGTTGCCGTCGCCGGGCTGCTGACCGCCGGGCCGGAGTCAGAGCTGATACGTGAATGACCCACTTGCAGGCATGGGTTTTAGCCGGCGGCGGTTTGTGCCGTCGGCTGCCGGGCGGGGATGGGTCAGGCGGCGTCTTGCACGGTGACGTGCTTGCCGAGGGCCGCAAGGCGGGCGATGAGGCGCTGCGCCTCGCGGTCGGGGTCGGTGCGGCGGTCGAAGTAGGAAGAGCCGAGGTCGTCGTAGGGATTTCCGCTGGTCAGGACGTTCCAGATGATCACGAGGATCGCGTGGGCGACGGTGAAGATTGCCTTGCCCTTGGCCGCCGGGTTGCGATAGCCGCCGTTGCGCATGACGTGCCGGTGGTAGAGCGACTTGAGGTAGCCCTCGTGGCGGACCGCGGCCCAGGCAATCTCGACCAGGACGGGCTGCAGGTAAGGGTTGCCGTGCCGGTGCTTGCCGGAGTGCCGTTTCCCGGCGGACTCGTGGTTGCCGGGGCAGAGCCCGGCCCAGGAAGCCAGGTGCGCCGCGTCGGGGAAGTACTCGCGGACGTCCGCGCCGATCTCGGAGATGATGGCGGCGGCGGACAGCGGGCCGATCCC
>DAHWEX010000016.1 GCA_027326205.1 Actinomycetota bacterium | reverse complement strand
TACAGAAACGCTACTAGACCACGGTGAGCCGCACCATGCTCTCAGCGCGCTTTGCCAGAGCCTGTGAAGTTATCTTGAGGCAGCCGGCCGGTCTTCGCCGAGCCGATGGATGAGAGCCCTGAGCTGGGGAACGACCTCTGGCTCAGAGTCCAGCGGAGGGCGCGGTTTGTGCTGACTCCTGGTCGGTCGGGCACTCGTCCGGCGGGTACGCCCTGGCACTGCCCCCGGCAGGGGCAGGTGATGAGGCCCGCGGTTACGGCAACCGCGGTACCGCCGCTAAGCGGCGGCCCGGGTACGCATGGCAGCGATGCAGCCCATGCCGTCACCCTACCCCGGCAAGCACAGCCGCTGCCTTTTCGATGGCACAGCCGGCGTCAGCTTCCGTGACCGGGGCCGCCTCAAGGCGATCGGGTACCGGGGGCGAGCTGTGCCAGGAGGGTTTCCACGTCGGTTATCCAGCGGGAGAGCTCGGCGGCGGTGGGCGCCAGTTCGTAGGGGTGGAAGTGGCAGGCGCCGCTGAGGGCCGCGTAGGTGAAGGCGAGTTGCCTGGCGACCGCGGGGTCGGCGTAGCAGGGGAGGCAGATCAGCTGAGAGCGCTGGGTGGCGCGGACCAGGCCGGCGGTTTCGCTGGAGGCGGCCCACTGGGCGTCGACCGCTGCCTCTAGGGCCTGACGGGCCAGGAGGGCGGCGGTGCGCGGCCAGACGCCGGCCGCCGCCGCGCCCGGGCGGCCGATGAGGTCGCGGGCGCTGGCCAGCAGTTCCCCCGGGGTCACGGCAGTGCCTCGCTGACCTTGGCGACAAGCCTGCGGCTGTCGCTGATGAGGTCGTCGAGATTGCCCGGGTAGCCGCTGTGGGTTCCCCGGTTGAGCGCCCTTAGCGTGCCGGCGAAGGGCGCGCCCCAGAGCCTCTCCACGTCCTGTATGGCTCGCTGGCCTTCGTCCGCGTTGCCGTAGAAGGCGAGCGACGCGGTGTCCACGAGCCTGGGTCGCTTGCCTTCGGTCATGGCCTCGATCTGGGCCCGGGTTTTCCCCGCTCTCAGCTGCCGGCGCCAGAACGCCTCGGTGAAGGCGGCCTCGACCGCCGTGCGGCAGAGCCCGGGAACGACCCGGGCCAGGACCGCGGCCGGGACCTTCTCGTCCGCGTTGACCGCGCCCGCGTCCCTGAGCGCCTGCTTGCTCGCGTTCAGGCACTCGCGCACGGTGACTCGCGACCGGGGCTGGCGGGTGACCTCGAGGATGGTGGCCGAGATTGACAGGTCTTTGACGGCGGCGGCGAGCCGGTTGTCGTGCGTGAACACGATCAGCTGGCGGTCCTTCGCCACCGAGTCGAGCACCTTGGCCAGGCCGTCCACCTTGGCGGGGTCCATGGCCTGCACCGGGTCATCGATGACCAGGAAGTTGAACGGGCTGTCCGGCATGGTTGCCCTGGGCAGGAAGATGCTGAGCGCCAGCGCGTTGATCTCGCCCTGGGACATGACGCCGAGGGCGGCGCCCGGTGCGCCGTCGATGCTGACGTCCAGGTCGAGCCTGCGCTGGGTGTTCGCACCCGCGAGCCGGAACGCGCCCAGGTCGACGCTGCTCTCCTGACGAAGCTGGGCCCAGATCGCCCGCGACTTGCCGGCCAGGGGCGCGAGGCGCTCGTCGCGCAGGTCCGCGTTGGCTTCGGTGAGCCACTTGCGGGCCTGCTTGAGGGCGGGGACCGCCTCGTTTTCCGCGAGAGCCTGCTTCGCGTCCTTGCACCAGGCCGCGACCTCCGCGGCGACCGGGGACCAGTTGCCATCGCGGCGAGCGACGTCCTTTCCTGCCGCCTCGGCCAGGCTGGCGACCGCCCGGGCGAGGGCGGGGAACTCGGTCTCGATGTGCTGAGCCAGTGCGTCCAGCGCCTCGGGGGTGCTGAGGGACTCGACCGTGACGCGCTCGTCGCCGGTGACGGGGGCGGCCCATCGCTGCCACGCGCTGCTGGCCGCAGCAGTCTGGACCGGGTCAAACACCGGACCGTTCGGTGAAAGCACTGTCGGTACGGGGGTGATCAGCAGCAGCGCCCGAACGGCCGCGTGCTTCACCCCGGCGGACGCCTGGTTCGCCGCGGTCGCCTGGGCGTGGAGCCGGTCGCGCTGCTGCTCGGCCGCGGCCCGCCACTGCGGGGTCAGCGCGCCGCGGTTGCCGCAGACGGGACAGTCGCCGTCGCCGTGCGCCTCATGATGGGCGAGGGCGGCCTCGAGGAGGTTCGCCAGGTCACGAGCGTGCGCCGCGCTGGAGCCTGCCACCTCGCGCAGGCAGGCGGCGGCGGTCCGCAGGTCCGTGGCGGCCGCATCGGCCTCGGCCGCGGGCGGCGGGGTCAGCCGGGCGAGGTTCCGCAGCGCGGCTAGCTCGCTCTCGCCTGCTCCGCCGGCGGTCCCTCCGGTCGCGGCGGTCTCCGCCGCCTGGATGTCCCACTGCGCCGGGGCGCCCCCGGCCAGCGCGGCAACGCAGGTCCGCGCGCGCTCGTCACCGCCGGCGAGCGGGAGCAGCTTCTCCCGGAGGCCGGCCAGGCGCTTCTTCAGGTCGGCGAGCGCGTCCTCGCGTTCCTTCTGCGCGGCCCGCAGCCGCTTGTCCGCGTTCGCGAGGTCGTCCAGGCCAAGCACCGAGGCGAGCAGGTCATACAGCTCCGACGGCCGCCCGAAGAACGCCTCAAGCTCCGCGTGCGACAGGAACGGGCGGTACTCCTTCAGGTCCGCCTCCCAGCCGAGCCCGGACAGCGCGGTCCGCTTCTCCCCCGTTCGCTGGAGCCAGGCGGTTGAGCTTTGAAACTCCGCGCCCGGCGCCCAGGATCGGCCCGCGGTCGCCTTCCCGCTGCCCTCGATCAGGAACTCGGCCTGGACTTCGGTGGGGGCGCTGGCGTGCTTGGACTGCCAGCCGTTCCTGACGACGGACGGAGCGGGCGGCGCCCAGCGCAGGAGCGTGCCGGTGAGCAGCACCTCCAGCGCCTCGGCGAAGCTGGACTTGCCGCTTCCGTTACGCCCTACGACCAGGGCCAGGCCGGGGCCCGGGGCGGTCTCGAGCGTGGCCTGCGGGCCGATGCCGCGAAAGCCGGTGACCGTGACCGATTTCAGGTACGCGCCGACGGGGTCTTTCCCGGCTGCGCTGGTCGGCGCGTGCGGGTAACGCTGCGCCGACGGCGCGTTCAACTGGACGGCCAGGGCGTTGTCGTTGTCTATCGCGGCTAGCAGCAGGTCTTCTGCCTGTGGAGGCAGCGGCTTGCCGGCCAGGCGCTCAAGCACGATCCCGAGCAGCGCGTCATCCATCCACCTGGGTTACCACAGGCACATTGCTAGACATTGCTTCCTATGAGGGAATCTGCGCGATGAGTTGAAATTTTCGATCGCATTCCCGGATTCGCCTGGTGCAGAATGGGCGCGTAAATTCGCCGTTGAGGAGTTGGTGAGTTGTCACTACCGGACCTGGCTGTTCTAGCCGAAGGCGACCTGCCCACGGGCGAGCACTGGATCGTCAAGGCTGGCGGCACCGACACCGACTACTACACGTTCCTGGAGACCGTCCGCCCCGACGGTCACCACGACGAAGGCGGCATGGGCGGACCGCCGCTGTATCCCGGCTCCCTGGTCAACACCTACACCGGAGGTTCCGAGCGCGGGCTGCGCCGCGTCCTCGTCCGGGCCGATCCGCGCGTGGCCCGGGTACGCGTCCTGCTTGCCGACGGGGAACCGCTCAGCCTGTCCCCGGTCGCCGCCCGCGCCGATCCCGCCCTGACGTTCTTCGCGGCCCTGCTCCCCCCAACCGTGAAACTGGTTTCACTCACCGCCGTCGACGCCAGTGGCCAGGTAGTGGAAACGCAGAGCCTGTCATTTCACGAGGAAGCCTGGCAGCGTTTCCTGCGCCGGAACGGTGGCCAGGAAACGTAAGCCGACAGGTTACCTGGAGGCGGCAGGCCGGTCTTCGCCAAGTCGGTGGATGAGAGCCCTGAGCTGCGGAACGACCTCCGGCTCAGCGTCCAGCGCGCGCTTCAGTTGGCTTACCTCGTGCGGAGTAAGCCTGAGCAGCCTGTCTTCCGTGAGCTGTCGGCCCTGCTGCTGCCGCTGATGGAATGGGTGATCGCCACGCCACCGCCGAGTCGTAGTCACGAGGTGAGCTGGGCGCGGACCGGGATGGCGTGCACGTCGGGCACCAGCGACGCGACCTGGTCGAGGGCGGCTTCGTCCCAGGGCTGCCTGGGGCTGACCATGACGTGGCCGATGCCCAGGTCACCCAGTTCGGACAGGTGGGCAAGGACGCGGTCCGGATCTTCGCCCGGGTCGATGAAGGCCGACGCCGTCTTCTCGATCGTGGCGAAGTCCCGCCCGGCGTCCGCACAGTGCGCCCGGAGAACGTCGAGCTTGTGCTTCAGGTCGTCGGCGAACCTCGTGCCCGGCAGGTCGAACAGGTTGCACATGTCGCCGTAGCGCGCGACCAGCTGGAGGGTCTTCTTCTCGCCGCTGCCGGCGATCAGGATCGGAGGGTGCGGGCGCTGCAGCGAACCGGGCGAGTTGAGTGGCCGGGGCAGGCGATAGTGAGTCCCCTGGTAGGGGGCGTCGTCTCCGCTCCACATCCGCAGGGCGATCCGCACGACTTCCTCCAGCCGCTCGAACCGTTCGGCCAGCGGCGGGAACGGGATGCCCAGCCCGAAGGCCTCGAAGTCACGCGGATCACGTCCGGCGGGCACCTCGTCGAAGGGAGCGCCGGCCCCCACGCCGAAGATGACACGGCCGCCGCTGAGCACGTCGATCGCGGTCACCGCCTTGATCAGGACACCGGGGTGACGGTAGGCCACGCAGGTCACCATCGTGCCCAGCCGGATCCGTTCGGTCTCGGCGGCCAGGAACGCCAGGACGGCGTAGGCCTCCAGGAGCGGGGCCTCGGGCGGCTGGCCCGTGATCGGGATCTGGAAGAAGTGGTCCATGGTCCACAGGCTGTCGAAGCCGGCCGCGTCGGCCTGCCGGGCCATCCGGGACAGCAGCGGTCCCATCCGCGCCGGGCCGGTCCCCGCGGGAAAGCCGCCCATTGAGATTCCGATTTTCATGGTGTCGATGCTCGGCCGCCGACGGCCGGAGATCCAGGTCCCGACGGACCGTGGGACTGCCAGTGCCACCCGCGACCGCGGTCGCTGGGGAACACTGTAGGAGTGCGGGAAGAAGACGGAATCGGCGCTTACATCCAGGCCTGGCGGCGGCGGCTCCGGCCGACCGACGCCGGGCTGCCCGCTGGCCCGTCCCGCCGGACCAGCGGCCTGCGCCGGGAGGAGCTGGCCATGCTGGCCAGCATCTCGGTCGACTACCTCGTGCGCCTCGAACAGGGCCGGGCCACCAACCCGTCGACACAGGTACTCGCCGCCTTGTCGCGCGCGCTGCGCCTGACGACGCAGGAGCGCGACCACCTGTACGTCGTGGCCGGGCACGCCCCGCCGAGGAGGACCGCCATGACCAGCCACGTGCCGCCAAGCGTGCAGCGCCTGGCCGACCGGCTGGGCGACCTGCCGGTGGCCGTGTACGACCCGGCCTGGACGATCATCACCTGGAACGCGGCCTGGGCCGGGCTCATGGGCGATCCGTCCGCGCTGGCCGGCCGGGACCGGAACCTGCTCTGGCGGATTTTCACCGGCCAGTCCTCCCGGGTGCGCAAGAGCGGTGACGACGCCGACGAATTCGAGACCGGCGCCGTCGCCGACCTGCGGCGGGCGTCCGGCAGCTATCCCGACGACACCGGGCTGCGCCAGCTTGTCGATGACCTGCGGCAGGCCAGCCCGCGCTTCGCCCGGTTGTGGTCATCGCGGGCGATCGGCACCACCGGCGGTTCGAATAGCAAGACGATCGTCCATCCCGCGGTCGGCCCGATCACGCTCGACTGCGACGTCCTCACCGTGGCCGGATCGGACCTCCGGATCGTGGTGTACACCGCCGACCCGTCGAGCCCGGACGCCGACCGGCTCCGCCTGACTCAGATCATCGGACTGCAGGAACTCAGACCCCGCGACACACCGTAAAGCCCGCCCAAGACCCGCGGCCACCTCGATCAGGCAAAGCTCCCGGTCAGAAGTCCCTTCAGGCGAGCTGCACCCGTCGCCTTTTCACCCGGCCCGTCACATCCGGTCGCAGGACGACGTCGAGTACCGTGGCGGGCGCGTACCGGCCTGCCGGGCATTACCGATTTGCCACGGGGGCTTGATGAACCAGGGAAACGCATAACCCCCCGCGTTTCCCCCGCAAAACTCGGATTCCCCCGTTTGGTCGCGATACCTTCTGATCGCACTGCCGGAGCGCACTCCGGCCTATTGGATCAATAGCAAATAACGGGAGATCTCATGAGCATCAGGACCACCGCACGGCGCGGCCGCATCCGGGGGGCGCTTGCCCTCGGCGCCGGCGGCTGCCTGCTGTGCGGGATAGCGGTCGCGGTGCCCGCGGACGCGGCGACGATCGCCCTCGTGCCGTCGGTCGACTGCGTCGCGGTGACCCCGGACGGGTCCCTGGTCACCGCCTACTTCGGGTACACGAACACGAGCGGTGCCAGCGTCAACCTCTCCATCGGCGATTCCAACGAACTACTGCCCGGGATTCAGTTCCAGGGGCAGCCCACCACCTTTAACACAGGGTCCTACCCGAGCGTGTTCAGCGTGACGTTCGACCCCGTGATCGCCCCCAGTGTGAGCTGGATTCTTAACGGCCTCGCGGTCGCCGCGACCGCCTCGTCCCCGCCCTGCGCACCCGGGACGACGGCCCCCGCAAGCGGCGTAACCGCCACGGCGGCCACGCTCAACGGCGTCGTCAACCCCGGCGGAACGGACACCACCTACACGTTCGAGTACGGGACCACCCCCGCCTACGGCAACTCGACCACCGTCACCGACGCCGGGAGCGGTGACGCGGCCGAACTGGTCCAGGCCGCCCTGACCGGCCTGTCCCCGTCGACGACCTACTATTTCCGGCTCGACACGTCGTCCGTCTACTCCGACAACGGAGGCACGTTCCCCGCCACGAGCGACGGCAAGCAGCAGTCGTTCACCACCCAGGCGACGCCCGTCATCACGCCACCGCCGCCGGCCGCCATGGCCCTCGTCACCACGTCGCTGCCCGCGGGTAAGGTCCGCACCCCGTACTCCGCACCCCTGTCGGCGGCCGGCGGAACCACGCCCTACACGTGGCGGCTCAGCGGCCGCGCGCTCCCCCGCGGCCTGTGGCTGAACGAAAAGACCGGCCTGATCAGCGGCAAGCCGCTTGAGCACGGCACCTTTAAGGTCACGATCAGCGTGACCGACTCGTCCGCCCCGGCCAGGGAGAGCCTGACCGAGCAGTACGGCATCACGATCGCCAAGTGACCGGTGCGGCGGAGCGCAGGCGGCCGCCCAGCCGCCCAAGTCGTGACCGCTGCCGGCAGACGGGACGAGAACCGGCACGTCAGCTGAGAACCGGCAGCGCGGACCCCGCCGGGTGATCTCCCCCCGTTCCCCGGACATGGTGATCATGCCCCGGCTTCCCGGAATCGGATCCGGAAGCCGGGGCATGATCAGTTTCGTGCGCAACAGGCGGCTTCCGTTCCCGCGGCTGGGTGGCACGCCCGGTGCGGGCAAGTCCGCGGCTGGCCGGACCCGGCCGCGCCCCGGGCCCGACGGGGTCATTACCCGGGCCGCGGGCCGGGAGCGCTGCGAGAGCGACCTGATGGCCGCCTGTGGGCTGCATGGGCGGCGAACGCGTGAGCCGCGGGTGGCGGATGAGATCGAAAGGTGGCTAACCGATCCCAGCCGTAGGCCTTCAGGCGGTCACGGGCGCGATCGAGGTCAGCCTCGGTGAAGAGCGCGGCGTACTCCGGGGCGACGACCTTGGCTTCGACCGTGAGGTCCAGGCGGCCGCGTTCCCAGAGGGTGGTGAAGCCGGCCGATGGACTGTCGTCCCAGAGGAGCTGCTTCGCGGTGGCCAGGCCGCCCTGCTCGCTGAGCATCTGCAGGAAGCGGGTCGCGTTGTAGCCGAGCTCGCGCTTCGCCGTGGTGTAGATCGAGACCATGGCCTGATGGAAGCGGCGTTCGAGTTGGT
>DAHWEX010000009.1 GCA_027326205.1 Actinomycetota bacterium | reverse complement strand
ACGGGGTCGCCGGACGGTGGTAGACGTCCTCCGGCGAGCCCGACTGCACGAGCACGCCCTCCTCGAGCACCCCGATGTGGTCCGCGAGCGCGAACGCCTCGGCCTGGTCGTGGGTGATGTAGACGGTGGTCGCCCCGGCCTCGCGGACGAGGGAGGAGATCTCCACCCGCATCCGCTCGCGCAGGTCGGCGTCCAGGTTGGACAGCGGCTCGTCGCACAGGATCAGCCCGGTGTCCGCGACCAGCGCGCGGGCCAGGGCCACCCGCTGCTGCTGCCCGCCGGACAGCTCGTTGGGGTAGCGCCGGCCGAACTGCGACAGCCCCACGCGCTCCAGCATCGCGCCGGCCCTGACCCGGCACTCCGCCCGGGCCAGGTGCCGCCGCCGCAGCGCGAAGGCGACGTTGTCCAGCGCGGTCAGGTGCGGCCACAGCGCGTAGTCCTGGAACACCATCGACAGGTCGCGCTGCTCGGGCGGCACGTGCGAGCGCCCGTCCGCGACCACGCGCCCCCCGATGCCGATGGAGCCGCTGTCGACCCGCTCGATCCCGGCCAGGCAGCGCAGCAGCGTCGTCTTTCCCGACCCCGAGGGCCCGAGCAGCACAAGGAACGAGCCGGGTGCCACGTCGAGCGACACCGACTTGAGCGCGGGCACCCGGGAACCCGGGTACGTCTTAGTGAGCGAAGTGATGGCGATGGGCGAAGCCACGACCCGTTCCTCCAGTCTTGAGACGGTGACCAGCCGGGCAGCCGCGCCGGCGGACTGGCTCAGCCACGGACGGTCCCTCCGATGCGGCGCCACCCGGCCGGCGCGAACAGGCGGTAGGCCCCGAGCGCGGCGCCGACGACGGCGAAGGCGATGCTCGCGGCGAGCACGGCCTGGGCCATGCCGATGCCGTAGTGGTAGTTGGACAGGTTGTCCTCGATGGCGATCGCGGCCGGCGGCGAGCCGGGCGCGTAGAGCAGCTGCGACAGCGGCAGTTCGAGGAACACGCCGCAGAACGTGTAGAGCCACGCCATCAGCAGCGGGCGCGAGATCACCGGCAGCACGCCGCGCGCCCACGCCACCACGGCACCCGCCCCGTGTGTCCGGGCGGCATCGCGCAGCGACGCCTGCAACTGCGACACCGACCCCACGAGCACCCGCGCGTTGGTCGGCAGCGACGACGCGACGTAGGCGATGACCAGCAGCTGCACGGTCTGGTACAGGTCGACGTGCAGGGTGGACATGACGGGCAGGTTGTACGCGAAGATGTACCCCGCGCCGAACACCACGCCGGGCAGCGCCACCGAGGCGAGCAGCAGGAAGTCCATCGCGCCGGTCGCGGCCGTGCGCCGCTGCGACAGCAGCCGCGCCGCGATGAACCCGAGGAACACGGTGACCGACGCGGTGATCACGCCGTAGACCATGGACCGCTCAAGCGGGCCGAGCAGCCCGGGCTGCCGGAAGAGCGCCTGGTAGTTGACCCAGGTGAGCGAGAACGTGCTGCCGTAGTCGCCGAGCAGCGACCCGGACACCGCCCCGAAGCCTGGAATGCCCAGCAGCACGAGGAAGAACAGCACGAGCCCGGTCGCGCTCAGTGCCGACTCAAGCCGCGAAAGCCGCCGCCTGACCGCCTGCCGCGTCCGCCCGGACAAGATGGCGTAGGACCGTCCGCGCAGCGCCCGCGCCTGCAGGAACAGCGGGACCGACACCGCCAGCACGAGCAGCCACGACATCCCGGCCGCGAGCGGGAACGAGGGCGGGAAGTTGCCGATCGCCGCGTACAGGGCGTAGGTCGCCAGGGTGAAGTTCGAGTTGTACGCCAGCGTCGCGGCGACGCCGAAGTCGGAGATCGACTCAGCGAACCCGATCGCCAGCGCGGACATCAGGGCGGGCGCGAGGATCGGGACGATCAGCCGCAGCGCCTGCCACCGGGACGCCCCGTGCACCCGGGCGGCGTCCTCGAATTCCTGCCCGAGCCCGTTCAGGGCGGCGCTGATCGCCAGGTAGGAGAACGGCACGCAGCGCAGGCCGAGCAGCAGCACCACGCCGAACGGCCCCATGACGAGGTGGGTCACCCACGGCCAGTCGAGGCCGATGCGGTACATGACCCCGTCCTGCTGGACAAGCCGCTCCCAGCCGGTCGCCGGCAGCCACGAGGGCAGCAGCAGTGCCAGCCACATGCCGCCGGACACCCAGCGGCGTCCCGGCATCGTGGTCCGCGCCGCGAGCCAGGCGACGGGGAAGCCGAGCAGCAGGCCGATCACGGCCGCCGACGCCGAGACCCACAGCGAGTTGACGATCGCCACGGCCGTGGACCCGGTCAGCGACTGCCGCAGGTAGGTGAGCGTGAACCACTGTGATCCCTGGTCGAACAGGCGCGGTGACAGGCACAGGGCGAGGAAGCACGCGCAGGGCAGCAGGATGAAGGCGCACAGGATCAGCCAGAAGGCCGGCCTGCCGAGGCGGGCCGGCCGCAGCCAGGCCGGCCCGAGGCCGGAGGCCGGCGAGGAGCTGCGAGCTCCCCGCCGGCCGGCCAGCGCCGAAGGCGGTGTCTGGGTAGAGGTCAACGGACGATGTTGGAGTCGAACCAGTTGTTAATGGTCGCCTCCTGCGGCCCCCAGGTGTACGGGTTGATCGACTGGGTCTTGACGGAGGCCAGCGACGGCAGCGCGGACAGCGGGGTGACGCCGCTGACGACCGGGTAGTACAGCGAGTCGCCGGTCGGGTCGCCGGACTGCATGACCTTCTGGCCGGCGGCCGAGAGCACGTACGCGGCGAACTGCTCCGCCTCGGCCTGCACCTGCGGCGAGGCCTTGGCGTCGATGCCGATCGCGGACGGCAGCAGGGTGGCCGGGCTCAGGTACTCGAGCCCGATGTTCTTGTCGGTGAACGTCGCGCCGATCGCCGCCGAGGACTGGACCAGCGCCAGGTTGATCTGGCCGCCGGTCAGCGCCTGCAGGGTCGGTCCGTTGGTCGGGTGGATGACCAGGCCGTTGGACTTGAGCGCGTTGAAGTACTTCTCGCCGGCCGAGACGCCGCCGAGGTAGTTCATGACGCCGGCGATCAGCGGGTAGGTCGGCCCGGACTGGGCCGGGTCGTTCATGCCGACCTGGCCCTTCCAGGTTGACGACTCAAGCGCCTGCCAGGTCGTCGGCGGGCTGGTCACCTTCTGCTTGTTGTAGGCGACGATGCCCATCAGCGTGACGCCGGTGGGGACGTACGACTTGTCGGTGGGCACGGACTGCGTCCCGAGCGAGTTCCAGGTCACCGACGGCTCGTAGCCCTTGAGCAGCAGGCCCTGGGTGTCGAGGCCGGCGAACGCGGTCGCGCCGTCCACCCACAGCAGGCCCCACTTGGGGTTGTTCGCCGACGCCTCGATCTGCGTGAGCAGCGGCCCGGTCGAGTTGTCGTCGAGTTGCACAGGGATGCCGGTGGCCTTGGTGAACGCCTTGGTCATCACGGAGTCGTACCCCTGAGCGGAGTAGACGACCAGGGGCACCGGCGCGGCCGACGTCGAGGCGGACGCGGACGTGGACGAGGCGGCGGCGGCGGAGGCTGGCGTGGCGGCGCTCGTCGAGCTCGTCGAGCTCGA
>DAHWEX010000809.1 GCA_027326205.1 Actinomycetota bacterium | reverse complement strand
CATCGCGCACTTGCCCTGGCCATACAGCGTCAGCAGCTGGTTGAAGCTGTCGTTGGAGGCACCGGGCTCGCCGTAGTTCTTGACCAGGTTCACGTAGAAGTTCGCGGCCTGCTCGAACGCGGGCGAGGTGAGCTGCGGCTGCCAGCCCATGTTGAACCACTGACCGCCGAACGTGTTGACGACCGTGTCAAGGGCCGCCATGTTGTCGCCCCAGCCCGCCAGGCCGCGCAGGCAGATGCCCGCGACCTTGCCCGGCTGGTTCAGCTTCGCCGCCGCGGCCTGGACCTGGGTCCAGGTCGGGTGCTGCGGCATGGTGATCCCGGCCGCGGAGAGCATGGACTTGTTGTAGTAGAGCATCGAGGACTCGCCGTAGAACGGCACGGCGTACAGGTCGCCGTTGTAGGACAGCGACTTGGCGACCGGGGGCAGCAGGTCGGACGCGTCGTAGGCCGGGTCGCTGGCGATGTACTGCTTGGACAGGTCGACCAGCCAGTTGTTCTTCGCGAACAGCGGCGTCTCGTAGGGGCCGATCATGACCACGTTGAACGAGTTGCTGTGGGTGCTGACGTCCTTCTCGATCGCCGCGCGCAGGTCGCCTTCGGTGTAGGTGGCGAACTTGACGGTGATCCCCGGGTACTGCTTCTGGAAGACGGACTGGGTGAGCGGGATCATCTGGCCGGTGATCAGCGGGTTGGACACCACCGCGACGGTCACCGTGCCAGTGCTGCCGTTGTTCCCGCTGGTCCCGCCGCTCGTGGATCCGCCGCCGCCGCTGGAGCACGCGGCGGCCGCCGTTACCGCTACTGCCGCGCAGGCCGCGGCGGCAAGTCTGCGCTTACTGAACCTGATCATGGAAAGAAACCTCCGCTATGCTCATTTGAGCGGGTCATTGCTCAGATGTGCTTGCCATCACAGTGAACTCGCGACTAGGCATTGTCAAGAAAAGCTGCAATTATGAGACATGAGCGCTCAAATGAGCGGAGGCCTTAACAGCAATGGCCAGCTTGTCGGCGGACCGTCCGTCCGAAGTTGTCCTCGCCGCGCGGGTGGCGCGGCAGTTCTACCTGGAAGGCGTCTCCAAGGTCGACATCGCCGACCGGCTGGGGATCAGCAGGTTCCGGGTCGCCCGGCTGCTCGATTCCGCGCGGGAGAGCGGCCTCGTCCGCATCGAGATCGGCCTGCCGGGCGGCGTGCTCGACGCCGGCCTCTCGGCGGAGCTGTGCTCGGCCTTCGGCCTGCGGCACGCGTTCGTCTTCAACTTTCCCAGCGACGGGTCGCCGCTGCGCCAGCGCCTCGGCGAGGCGGCCGGCCAGGTGCTGACCGACCTGATCACGCCGGGTGACGTGCTAGGCCTCGCCTGGTCGCGCACGCTCAGCGGCCTCACCGCGGCGCTCACCCAGCTACCGCCGTGCCCGATCGTCCAGCTCACCGGGGCGGTGCCGCCGCCGGACGGCCGGGACCTGCTCGAACTGGTGCGCGGCGTGGCCCGCGTGGGCGGTGGCACCGCCCACGTGTTCTACGCGCCGATGCTGGTGTCCGACGCCGCCACCGCGGCCGCGATCCGCCGGCAGAGCGACATCGCCGAGGCGTTCGCGCTCATCCCCAGCGTGACGGTCGCGGTGGTCTCCATCGGGGCGTGGCGGCCCGGTCTTTCGACGATCTACGACGCGATCACGCCGGCCGAGCGGGCGTCCCTGGCGGACCTCGGGGTGCACGGGGAACTCGCCGGGGTGTTCATCGGCACGGACGGCGCTCCGGTGGAAACCCCGCTCGACAGCAGGATGATCGTCACACCCGCCCCGTTGTTCACCCGGATCCCGTTCGTCTTCGGCGTAGCCTTCGACGCCGCCAAGAGCTCAGCGGTCCTCGCCGCCATCAGAGGAGGGCTTGTCCATGGCCTTGTCACCCACACAGAACTCGCCAGAGACCTGCTCGGCCGCTCTGGCTGACGTGCCCCGCCAGGGCGGGTTCCCGCTCAGCGGCGGCACGGCCAACCGGGGGCACGTCGTCCGGGTCGGTGACACCGTCGTGCGGCCGACCGCGCCCTTCAAGGCCGCCACCCACGCGCTCCTCGCGCACCTCGAGGCCGTCGGCTTCGACGGCGCGCCCCGGGTCCTGGCCGCCGGCCCGGTGGCCGAGCGGCTCACCTACATCGCGGGACGGGCCATGGTCCCGCCGTTCCCCGACGACGTGCTGACCGACGAGGCGCTGGTAAGCGTCGCCGACCTGCTGCGGCGCTACCATGCGGCGGCCGCGTCCTTCGACCCGGCCGGGTACACCTGGCCCCGCCCCGTCCCGGCCCGCTACCGCACCGGGCTGGTCAGCCACAACGACGTCTACCCGGCCAACGTGGTGTTCCGTGACGGGCGGGCGGTCGCGCTGATCGACTTCGACCTGGCCGGCCCGGGCAGCGCGGTGTGGGACTTCGCCGCGGCGGCTCGGCTGTTCGTGCCACTGCTCGACGAGGCGGACGTGGCCGACGGCCGGCGCGGGCGGGCCCTGGAACGGTTCCGGCTCTTCCTCGCGGCGAGCGGCCTGCCGCGCGACGCGCGGCTCTCGGTGGTCGCGGCGCTGCTCGACAACCACGACTGGACCTACGCGATCGTGACCGAGGCGGCGGCCGCCGGGCACGCCGGCTTCGCCGATCACTGGCGCGCGATCGCCCCGGCCGCCGGCCGGGCCCGCCGCTGGTGCGAGCGCAACCAGCGGGCCCTGCGGCGCATCGCCGCCTCGTAGCCGGCCCCGGCGGCCAGCGACCACTTCCTATCAGTTTCAGCGCGTCGCGCCACTTCCCATCAGTTCCCGTGTCGCATTTCCGGCAAAACGGTCGGCAGAATGACCGAAACCGATAGAAAGTCGAAACTGTTAGCGGAAAATGATAGGAAGATGCGCGGTCAGCCGGGGGCGGTCCAGCGCCGGACGGCCAGGGTGCCGGGGATGAGGAACTGCCGGTAGTCCCCGGTGCCCGCGTCGGCCCGGGACCGCGTCGCGATGGCGCTTAGCTGGTCGCGGCGTCGAGCAGGTGGTAGTTGCGCTTGCCCTTGCGGAGCAGCAGCCAGCGGTCGTAGAGCAGGTCGGCCTCGTCGAGCGGGCGGTCCTCGTCTACCACCGAGCCGTTGACCGAGGCCGCGCCCTGGCTGATCGTGCGGCGGGCGTCCGACAGGGACGACGCCAGCGGGGTCGCCGCCAGGGCCGCGGCGAGGGTCACGCCCGACTGGAACGGGGACAGGGGGACCTCGGTAGCCAGGAACTCCAGGGCCTGGGCCGAGGCCCCGGCCGGGGAGCCGCCGAACAGGACCGCGCTCGCCTCCTCGGCCGCCGCCGTGGCCTCGGGGCCGTGCACGATCGCGGTGACCTCACGGGCGAGGCGGCGCTGGCCAAGCCGCCGGTGCGGCGCCTGCCCGTGCTCGGCGGCGACCGCCCGGCACTCCTCCACCGACAGCAGCGTGAGCTGCAGCAGGAAGCGCTCGACGTCGGCGTCCGCGACGTTCATCCAGTACTGGAAGAACTGGTACGGCGACGTGCGGTCGGCCGCCAGCCAGACCGCCCCCTCCTCCGACTTGCCGAACTTCTTGCCGTCGGCGCGGAGCAGCAGCGGCCAGGTGAAGGCGTGCACGTGCTTGCCGTCGACCTTGCGGATCAGGTCCACACCGGCCAGCAGGTTGCCCCACTGGTCCGAGCCGCCGATCTGCACGGTGACGTCGTGATGCCGGCACAGGTGCAGGTAGTCGTTGCCCTGCAGGAGCTGGTAGCTGAACTCCGTGAACGAGATGCCGTTCTCCGACTCGAGCCGCGCCTTCACCGACTCGCGGGCGATCATCTGGTTGACGTTCGCGTGCTTGCCGATGTCGCGCAGGAAGTCGAGCAGCGTCAGCGACCCGGTCCAGGCCAGGTTGTTCACCAGCGGCACGCGCGAGATCCGCTCAAGCTGGTCCGCGATGCGCTTGGTGTTGCGGGCGAGGGTCTCGGCGTCGAGCAGGTTCCGCTCCTTGGACCGGCCGCCCGGGTCGCCGATCATCCCGGTCGCACCGCCGGCCAGGGCGATCGCCTGGTGCCCGGCGTCGGCGAAGCGGCGCAGCACGAGCAGCCCGATCAGGTTGCCGACGTGGGCGCTGTCCGCCGACGGGTCCACGCCGTAGTACACGCCGACCTGGCCAGCCTGGATCCGGGCGCGCAGCGCGTCGCGGTCGGTACTGTCCTGGATGAGGCCGCGGGCCTCGAGGTCGGCGAGAAGATCCATGCCCCAATGATGCCCCATCGCGGGTTGTGGCCTGGCTGAATTAACCGGCCGCGGCCCCGTTCCGCGCGACTCCGGGCCGGCTGCCCGGGCGACCGCAGCGACTATCAGAAACGGCGATTATCAGGAAACCTGTACACCTTGGGCGGCGCGTGACACGATCCACCTCGGGGGACCTCAATTCAGGTTCGCGATGCGAGGAGGCATCAGATGCGGATGCGATGGAAATCCCGCAAGACCCTGACCGCCACCACGGCGGTCACCCTAATCGCGGCCGGCGCGGCACTCGCCGGACCCGGCCGGGCGGCGGAGGCGGCGCCCGGCGCGGCCCCTGGCACCCAGGTCAGCGGGACGCTGGCCGACGGCACCACGTGGATCGCCGAGTACCCGCAGGCCTGGAACGGGACCCTGCTGCTTTACAGCCACGGCTTCGGCCCGCTGACCGCCGCCGACGCGCCCGACCCTGCCACGAAGGCCGCGCTGCTCGCCGACGGCTACGCGCTCGCCGGCTCCTCTTACGA
Organism: Actinomycetota bacterium; assembly: GCA_027326205.1. Classification (GTDB taxonomy): domain Bacteria; phylum Actinomycetota; class Actinomycetes; order Streptosporangiales; family Streptosporangiaceae; genus Trebonia. The sequence goes on along the minus strand of DAHWEX010000809.1, from coordinate 4,947 downwards.
CCCGAACAACTCCGACTGGGCGCTGGACACGGCGGTCAGCGACCAGTTCAACAGCCTCGCGGCCGTCGAGTCCACGGTGCTGCCGTCCCGGCCGGCGCACGTCATCGCCGTCGGCACCTCGATGGGCGGCCTGGTCAGCGCCCTGGAAGCGCAGCAGGGCGCGGGCCGGATCAACGGCGCGCTGACCACCTGCGGCATCGTCGGCGGCGGCGTCAACCTCAACGAGTACCAGATCGACGGCGAGTACGCGATCGCGCAACTGCTCGGCAACCCGGGCACGCAGCTCGTCGGGTTCGGTAACGCCACCACGGCGCTGGGCACCGCCGCCGCGCTGACCGCCGACGCGGGCGCCGCCCAGGCGACGGCGGCCGGGCAGGCCCGGCTCGCGCTCGCCATGGCCTTCCTGAACGTCACGCCGTGGGACCCGGCCGCGACCGCGCCGGCCCCGGCGAGCGACCCGGCGGCGCAGGAGAAGGCCGAGTACGACACGCTGTTCGGCGGGTCGTTCAGCATCATGGACTTCATCGAGCTCGGCCGGGTCTCGGTCGACCAGGCCGACGGCGGCAACGCGACCTGGGACGTCGGGACGAACTTCGCCCGGGTGCTCGCGCACTCCCCCTACAAGACCCAGGTCGCGGCCCTGTACAGGAAGGCGGGCCTGAACCTGCACGCCGACCTCGCGACGCTGACCAGTCACACCAGCATCACGGCCGACCCGGCGGCGCTGCGCTCGCTCTACCAGACCTCGGTCCCGACCGGGCGGCTCGAGGTCCCCGAACTCGACCTGCACACGATCGGCGACAACCTCGTCCCGGTGCAGAACGAGAACAACTACGCGCGCCTGGTGGAGCGGGCCGGCAGCGGCAGCCTGCTGCGGCAGGCGTTCACCGAGAGCTACGGGCACTGCAACTTCAGCTCCGCCGAGCTGGTCGCGGGCGTCGAGGCGATCATGCACCGGGTGACCAGCGGCCAGTGGGGCAACGTCGCGACGGCGGCCAGCCTGGAGCAGGCGGCCGAAGCCACCGGCCTCGGCCAGGCCCACTTCGCGAACTACTACCCGGGCCCGCTGACCGGCGCGGTGCCGAGCTTCAAGACGGCGAGAAGAATTTCGTTACCCCGCCGGGGGCCCGGGGTCGCCCCCGGGAAACTGCCCGGGTTGAGCGCCCGGCGCGATGGCGGTTCCTGCCATCGGGCGCTCAACCCGGGGCGGCGCTTACTCGGGTAACCTCGGTTCATGCCGGGTACCGGGCCAGGGTCGCCCCTACTCCTTTACATGGTCAAGCAGGTCGAGCTCGTCGTCCGCGCGCGGATCGACGAGATCGTGCGCCCCGTCGGGCTGACCGCCACGCAGTACACGGCGCTCACCGTGCTCGAGCGGCACGACGACCTGTCCTCGGCCCAGCTCGCCAGGAACTCGTTCGTCACCGCCCAGTCGATGGCCGACATGATCACCACGCTCGAGGGACGCCGGCTGATCGAACGGCACCGCGACAAGTCCGACCGGCGGCGGCTCGTCGTCGCGCTCACCGACGAGGGGCGTGACATGCTCGACCGCTGCCGCGACGACGTCGCCGCCCTGGAGGCCGCCATGCTCAGCGGACTGTCCGCCGCCCAGACGAAGGCGCTGCGCACGAGCCTGGGCGCCTGTTACGCGAACCTGTCCAAGGCTTAGGTCTCCGGCTCTTTTGCCAGATCGCGATGGCTGGCAAGATGCGAAGCTATGGAAACACCGCTGTCTCCGCTTGAGTTCGCCCGCCGCACCCGTCGCCTGCACGGCGCGCGCGAAGCCGTCGTCGACGGTGAGCTGCGGCTCACCTACGAGCAGTTCTTCGACCGGTGCGACCGCTGGTCCGCCGCCCTCGCGGAACTCGGCGTCCGGCAGGGAGACCGCGTCGCCACCATCGCGCCGAACACGCACGCGCAGCTCGAGTCGTTCTACGCGGTGCCGCAGCTCGGCGCGGTGCTCGTGCCGATGAACTACCGGCTGACGGCGGACGACTTCGTCTACATGGCGAACCACTCGGGCACGACCGTGCTCTGCGTGCACAGCGACTACCTGGACGCGATCGACGGGGTCCGCGACCAGATGCCGGACGTCCGGCACTTCGTGGCGTTCGAGGGCGCGCCGCGGGCGGGCTGGCTCGACTACGAGGCGCTGGTCGCCGCTACCGGGCCGTCCTTCCCGCGGCCGGAGATCGGCGAGCGCGACCTGCTCACGATCAACTACACCAGCGGCACGACCTCGCGGCCCAAGGGCGTCATGATCACCCACCGGAACGCCGCGATGAACACCATCGGCACCCTGCTGCACCTGCACCTGGGCGTCGGCGACCGCTACCTGTGGACGCTGCCGATGTTCCACGCCAACGGGTGGACCTTCACCTGGACGGTGACCGCCGTCGGCGGGACGCACGTCTGCCTGCGCAAGGTAGACCCCGCGCTGGTCTTCTCGCTGATCCGGCAGGAGCGCGTGGACTGGCTGTCCGCCGCGCCCACCGTGCTGATCTCGCTGGCCAACGCGTCCCCGTCGGACCAGGGCAGCGTGCCACCCGGGGTGCGCGTGGTCACCGCTGGGGCACCGCCCGCCGCGGCGACGATCGAGCGGCTGGAAGGCGGCTTCGGCTGGGACATCACCCACGTCTACGGCCTGACCGAGACCGCGCCGTTCATCACCGTGTGCGAGCAGCTGCCCGAGCACGCGTCGCTCGCCCCCGCCGAGCGCGCGGTGCTCAAGGCACGGCAGGGCGTGGAGCTGCTCACCTCGGGCGAGCTGCGTGTCGTCGACGACCTGGGGAACGAGGTGCCCGCCGACGGCGTCACCCTCGGGGAGATCACCGTCCGGGGCAACGTGGTCATGGACGGGTACTACAACGACCCCGAGGCCACCAAGAAGGCGATGGGCGACGGCTGGTTCCACTCCGGTGACGCGGCCGTCGTGCACCCTGACGGCTACGTGGAGATCCGCGACCGCATCAAGGACGTGATCATCAGCGGCGGGGAGAACATCTCCTCGGTCGAGGTCGAGGGAGCGCTGCTGCGTCACCCGGCAGTCGGCGAGGCCGCCGTGGTCGGGCTTCCTTCGGAGAAATGGGGGGAGACCCCGCACGCGTTCGTGGTGCTCCTGCCCGGCGCGACGGTGACGGCGGACGAGCTGATCGCCTTCGTCCGGGAGCGGCTCGCGCACTTCAAGGCCCCGCGCGCGGTCACCTTCGTGAACGAGCTGCCCAAGACGGCCACCGGCAAGATCCAGAAGTACGTGCTGCGGGGCGGGGCCGCGAACCTGTCCAGGCAGTAGTTCCGCGGCCGTCCGGGATTCCGTCCTTCGGCCTTACAGGTTGAGGCGGCGGGAGAGGTCGGAGGCGAGGACGCCGGCCGGGTCGAGTACGGAGCGGAGCCTGCGGAATTCCGGGATGCCCGGGTACATCTCCCGCAGGGTCGCCGCGCTCACCCGGGAGTCCTTGGCCAGGTAGACCCGGCCGCCGTTGGCGACCACGAGCCTGTCGAGCTCGTCGAGGAGCGGACCGAGGCCGCGGGTGCGGGCCGGGAAGTCCAGGGCCAGGGTCCAGCCCTCGGCCGGGAAGGACAGCAGGCCGGGGTCGGCCCGGCCGAACCGCTTGAGCACGGTGACGAAGCTGGGCGCCTGGTGCGCGCTGACCAGCTCGAAGCTCTCGCGGACGGCCGCCTCCGCGCCGAACGGCATCACGTACTGGTACTGCCGGAAGCCGCCGGGTCCGTAGGCGCGGTTCCAGTTCCTGATCCCGTCGAGCGGGTGGAAGAACTGGCTGATCGTCTGGAGCTCGTGCTCGCGGTGCCTGGGTGCCTTGAGGTACCAGGCCGTATTCGCGAGGCGGATCGAGTACCGGTTCATCAGGCCGGGCGGGAAGACGTTCGGGGCGGTGACCTTGGCGCGCGGGTCGAATGCGAACGGGTGGCTGAGCTGGCCGCCGGCCAGGTCAGCGCGGGTGGCGAAGTCGCCGCTGGTGATGATCGACCGGCCGAGGTGCCTGCCCCGCGCGAGGTCATCGGACCAGGCGACCGTGTACCCGTACCGCTGATCGTGCTCGGCGAGCACGGCCATCGTCTCGTCGATGTCCTTCGTCTTCACCGTGTCGACCGCGACGAGCGAGCTCTCCACCCGCTTGAGCTGGATAGTGGCACGCGTGATGAAGCCGGTCAGCCCCATGCCGCCGGCGGTCGCCCAGAACAGCTCCGGGTCCGTCTCCCGGGTGACGGTGTGCGGCTCGGCCTGCTCGGCGCTCGGGAACAGGATGTCGAAGCTGCTGACGTGGCTGGCGAACGAGCCGGCCACGTGGTGGTTCTTGCCGTGGACGTCCGCCGCGATGGCGCCGCCGACCGTCACCTGGCGGGTGCCCGGGGAAACCGGGACGAACCAGCCGTGCGGCAGCCCGGCGACCATGAGCTGCTCAAGGGAGACCCCGGCCTCCGCCTCCACGACGCCGGTGGCGGGGTCGAGACTGAGGATCTTGTTCAGCTTGCTGGTGGAGATCACGATGCCGTCGGCGGACTGCGCGGCGTTGTTGTAGCTGCGGCCCAGGCCGCGCGCGATCGCGGTGCCGCTCTTGCTCGTGGGCGGCGTGGCGAGGTACCTGAGCAGTTCGGCGGCCTCCGCCTGGCTCGCCGGGGCCGCCAGGTCGGCCTTGGTAGGCGCGATGCGGCCCCATCCGGTCAGGCGGACGGGCACGGTCGGCACCGGGCTGGAGGTGGCGGAGGTGCGGGGCATGGGAGGCATACTACTGGCGCGTGCCCTGGACCGGCGTGCCGCTTGCGGGCCCGGACGGAAGAGGCGGAGCGACGTGGTGGTGACGGCACAAGGGGAGAGGGAGTTTTGCATCCACCCCTGGGAGTAGTCCGAAAATCAACTTTTCGGCTGATGGCACGGCGCCCTCCGCTCCTTAAGTTGGTCAGTAGCGGCATCGTGAGCACAAC
>DAHWEX010000804.1 GCA_027326205.1 Actinomycetota bacterium | reverse complement strand
GTTGTGCTGGCGGCGGGGGCCGTCGACGGTGACGTCGACGTAGTGGACGAGGTCCCTGAGCCGGGCGGCGGCGTCGCGGGTGATCATGGACGCGTTGGTGGACAGGACGATCCGGCCGAACTTGCCCTGGGCGTGTTCCAGGGCGGTCCAGAAGTGCTTGTAGGCCATGGGCTCGCCGCCGGAGAAGATGATCCGCCGCATCCCGGCGAGCTTGTCGATCATCGCGAGCACGTCTTCCAGGGGCCTGGTGCGGATGCCGGGGGGCTCGGAGCAGTAGACGCACCGGAAGTTGCAGTTGCGGGTGAGCTGGAACGTGGCGCTGAGTGGAATGCTCATGCCGGATATGAGGTCGTCGGTGGTCTCTGCGTCGCTGGTGGTGAAGCGCTGCTGGTCGTCGTCGAAGGTGACTTGCGGCAGGAGCATGGCGGGTCCTCCGTAACGGTGGCGGCACAGGGCTTGCGGTGATGTCGGCGAGGCGGGCGCAGTGGGACAGCGCGGCGTCTAGCGGCCGGTCGGGCCGCACGGGGACGCCGTACTCGCGGGTCAGCAGGTACAGGGCGACCTCGGCCTTGTGCCTGCCGATGCCGGGGAAGGCGCGGAGCCGCCCGGTCAGGGCGGTCGCGGCGGGCTGGTCGTCCCAGACGGTCCGGGTCGCGCCGTCGTAGTCGTCGCACACCAGCCGGCACGTGCCGGTGATGTAGCGGCCCATGGCGGTCGCGAACGGGTGGAGCGCGGGCCGCTGGCTGATGACGGCCGCGAGGCTGGCCTCGTGCATGGCGGCGATCCGCGCGGGGTCGAGGTGGCCGAGCCGGCCGCGCAGGCCTGCCGCCGCGCGCCATGCTGTCTCCGCCCTGATGGCCTGGTTGCAGATGATCCCGATCAGGAATTCAAGCGGGCCGTCCGCCGAGCCGAGATCAGGAAGGCTGGCTTTCATGACAGGATTCCGTCTCTTATTGATCGCATAATCCACTTTACCGCCAGCTCAAGGTCCCCTGGGGTTTCATGCGGCAATAGCGTCACGGGAACTCCGCGTTGCCGCATGACATTGCCGAAATGCAGGTACCTGCCGCATTCCTCACCAGGGTCGCTGGCCTCCTCCAGCCTCGTCGGGGACGCCCGGCGGCCGCGCCGGGCGGTGACGGCTTCCGGCGACGCGGTGAGGATGAGGTTCGCGCTGGGTAGCGGGAACCGCTCGTTCATCTGCCAGACCTCGTCCGCGGGCACCCCGTCGCCGCAGTGGAAGGCCAGCGAGGACAGGATGTAACGGTCGCAGACGACGGCCTTGCCCGCGCCGAGCGCGGGAGCGATGACCTCCCGTACGTGGACGGCGCGGTCGCGCGCGATGGCCCGGGCCAGGTCGGCTCCTAACAGGTGCGCTTCCTGCCCGAGGTCGAAGCGCGGCGTCGGCTCCTTGGTGATCACGACGCCCGCAATACCGGCATCGGCAAGCCGTTCCCCGAGTGTCGTCACCAAGGTGGTCTTGCCAGCGCCTTTCGCGCCCTCAACCGCCAGGAAAATAGCCACGATAAGGCCTCGCGATCATCAGCTGCCCTGGTTCCGGCAATGAGTTGCCGGAAACCCGGTATCAACGTTAATTCGCCGGGCCGCTTTCGGTAGGGCGCCAGGGCGGACATGAAGCGGACATGCGCTACGATTCGCTGCGTGATCAAGGCGGTCGTGTTCGACGTTGGCGAGACCCTGGTGGACGAGAGCCGGGAGTACGGCACGTGGGCGGACTGGCTGGGGGTGCCCCGGCACACGTTCTCGTCGGTGTTCGGCGCGGTGATCGCGTCCGGCAGGGATTACGGTGAGGCGTTCGGGTACTTCAGGCCCGGCTTCGACCTGGCGGCCGAGCGCGCACGCCGCGCCGAGGCCGGGCAGCCGGAGACGTTCGGGGAGGACGACCTCTACCCCGACGCGCGCCCGGCCCTGGCGGCGCTGCGGGGCATGGGCGTGTGGGTCGGGATCGCCGGCAACCAGACCTCGCGCGCCGGGGGCATCCTGCGGAAGCTGGACCTGCCCGCCGACCTGGTCGCCACGTCCGATGACTGGGGGGCGGCCAAGCCCGACCCGGGCTTCTTCCGCGCGCTGCTCGCCGCCAGCCCGTGCGGGCCCGCCGAGCTTGTCTACGTAGGTGACCGGCTCGACAACGACCTGAAGCCCGCTAAGGCGGCGGGCATGCGGACCGCGTTCATCCGGCGCGGCCCGTGGGCGCACATCCAGGAACAGCATCCTGACCTGCCCGCCGCGGCTGACTGGCGGGTCGGCTCGCTGGCTGAGCTTCCGGGGCTGGTCGGGGAGTTCAACTCGTCAGGGCGCTGACGGTGGTGCTCCAGTCGTAGAGCCGCTCGTCCAGGTGCCGGACGCACGGCAGGGAGTCCCACGGGACGAGTGACTCGCGGACCGCGCGGACCCGCTCCATCCCGGTGGCGTACCAGGTCCGCCCGAGCTGGTCGATGGCGAGCGCGGCCAGCCGGCACGCCTCGTCGGGGTCGGACTCGGCGACCGCGACCGCGGCCAGGTCGGCCAGGATGACCGTCCGCTGCTTGCCCTCGCCCTCCGGCAGCCCGTCGAGGACGCCCTGCAGGGTGTCGCGCGCGGGCCCGGCCTGCCGGTCGGCCAGCAGCGTGTTCCCCTTGAACCCGGCCAGGCGGACCGGGGAGAACCAGTCGAGCCACGCCGGCGACGGACCCGGGTCGCCGGCGGCGAGCACTTCCTCGGCGTGCCGGATGAGCTGCAGCGCCTTGCGGGTGCCGCCGAAGCGGGTCTCGGCCTCGGCCTCGACGGCGTCCAGCCAGGCGAGCATCTCCGGCGGCGCTGACGCGCGGCGGGCGAAGGCCCGGGCCGCGCGCAGCTTGTCGCGGGCCTCCTCGGCGCGGCCGGGCTGGCCGGAGAAGGCCGGGAGGAACGCCATGTGCGCCAGCACCGCCGCCCCCAGCAGCGCGTCATGGGCGTCCTGCGCCGCCTGCAGCGCGGTGACCAGGCTCCGCTGCGCTACGTCCGGGTTCCGCAGGTCGAAGAACTCAACCCGCCCCGCGAGAAGGCTGGACTCCGCGATCGCGGCGGCCAGCGAGCGGCGGGCCGCCTCGGGAACAGAGGCGACCAGCGAGACGCCCAGCTGCACGTGAGCGGCCACCGCGTCATGCAGCTGCGCCGGCGGCACCGTCCAGTACATGTGCCGGTAGGCGGTGGTGATGGCGAGGTAGTCCGCGATGATCGCCCCCGGCAGCGGATCCGCCAGCGACCGGCGCGGGAACGCCGCGACCTGCGCGGTGCCAGCCGCCGCAGCAGCCGCATCGTGCCCGGCCGGGGCTGCTGCCCCGGGCTCGCCGGACGCCCACGGCGGGGTGAACCCGAGCTCGGTGACAGGGCGCGCGAACAGGTGCTCCAGGGCCGCCTGGTGGTCAGGTTGCGGCCAGGGCGGCGTCTCGGACTCCCAGCGCCTGACCGTGCGCTCGTTGATCGAGATCCGCAGCCCGATCTGCGTGCCGGCGCGGGTCACCGCGTCCGCGAGCTGCTGCTGCGACCGCAGCCCCAGCCCCTGGCGCGCCGACCGCAGCCGCGTGTTCCCGCTCGTCTCCCCAGCCACCGTGACCGCCTCTCCCGTGTGCTTTCCTGCTGACGGTAGCCCATCATCGCCGCAAAACGGACATTGAGTATCGCAAATTTGCGTGAATGCGCGATATTGACCTATTGATGTCCTGAGTAATGGCCTAGTTACGGACTTGACACCTCGTCATCATGGGAGCCTCGGAGGCTTGGAGAGGCGCTCAGACCGGAGGACGGGGCATGGCAGGTAGCGAGGACTTCACGGCGCTGGATGACTCCGCGCTGCTCAGCAGGCGGGCGGAGATGCGCGCCGAGCTGGAGCGCCTGCCGCCAGCGTCGCCGGCCCACGCGAGGCTGGCGGCACTGTACGACCAGTCAACCGAAGAGGTCACCGACCGGGCCCGCATCGCCTGGCAGCCCGTTCGCTGACCCCTCAAACCCGCGTGGCCGGGGTGCCGTAAACCGCCCGCCCCCGGCCGCGC
>DAHWEX010000794.1 GCA_027326205.1 Actinomycetota bacterium | reverse complement strand
CCCGCAGCTCCCGCCGTTCCCGGGGCACCCCCCGTTCCCGGGGCGCCCGCAGCACCCGCCGTTCCCGGGGCACCCGCAGTTCCCGCAGCTCCCGCCCACGGTGACATCGTCGCCGACGGCCCCCACCTCACCGGTGCCCTGAGCCGGGCAGCAGCAGCGGTTATTAACTGGGCATTGCCCCGTTTGACGGGAACGACGCGGCTAGCCTGATTGGGTGCCAGAGAGAATCGCGGGCCCGGGCGCCGGCGGCCCGGACGACGAGATAACGATCGACCCGCTGCCGCTGCCGCGCATCCCCGTGCCCCGGGCCGCGGTCGCGGCCGCGGCCCGGATCCGCCGCGCGCGGCTGTCGCGAGCCGGGTGGCGCCGGGCGAGGCGGGGCCTGCTGCTTGTCGTGATCGCGGCGGCCGCCGCGGCCGGGGCGACCGGGGCGCTGCGGCTGGCCGGGGTGATCGGGACGAGCTCCCCGCCCGCGTGGACGGCCGCGCTCGGCCCGGGCGTGACGGTGACCGGGCCGGGGCAGGCAGCACCCGGCCACGGCTCTCCGGGCGCGGCGCTCGCCGGCTACCTGGCCGCGCTGTCGGCCAATGACTCCGCGACGGCCTGCGGCTACCTGGACCCGGCCGCCGCCGTCGCGTGCAGCGAGCTACCTGGTCAAAGCGCGCGGAACCGGCTCCCGTACGGAGTGTCTTTCGCGACCGGTTACGTGGCGGTCGACGGAACGCGCGCGCTGGTCGGCTTCACCGGCAAGATCTGCTGGCCGGGCGCTACCCCCTTGGGGAACGCCACCCCCGAGTGCATAGCGAACGCCAACCCGGCTGCCATCTTCTCCGCGAGAGACACCTTCGCCGCGCTGTGGACGCGCAGGACGGACGCAAGCGCCGCCGACGCCTTCTCCTATGCGCTGGTCCGATGCGTCGAGTCAGGCGGGAAGTGGTACGTCGGCGCCGGCCACGCGTGAGCCCGTCCGCGCCGCAGTGCGCGGCCTGATGCGGCCGGGCGGCTACTTCCTCGCCCGGGCGCCGCGCAGGGCGACCGTGGCGGCCTGGAGGCGGTGCCGCTGCGCGACGAGCTCGGCGGCGGACTGCGCTATGTCCGCCCACGGGGACGCCGCCGGGTCGATCCGCGACGCCAGCTCGGCGTGCCAGCCGGACGGCCGCTCCCCGGCGGGCGGCGGCAGGAGCCGCACCGGGACGGGGGCCGCCCCCGGACCCTGCCGGTAGAACTGCAGCGACGCGGTGTCCAGGTCCTCGTTGACCAGCACCGCGACGCCCGCCTGGACCGGCGCCGGGTCGGCGGTGTCCACCACCCAGCCGCCGGTGTTGACGACGCAGACGCCCTGGCCGGAGTAGCCGGGGACGGACCAGCGGTCGACGAACGGCTTGTGAGTGTGCCCGTACACGAACGTGAACTCCTCCGGGACGGAGCCGAACTGCTGCCGCACCTGGCCCCGGACCGGGCCCGTCAGGTACTCGCGCAGGCCCGTCTGGCCCGCGGCCGTCAGCGTGACCGTGGGCGTGCCCCGCTCGCTGTGCGCGACCCGGTTGACCTCGCGCTTGAGCACCTCGTCCAGCGCCCACCGCTCCAGTCCGCGCAGCCAGGCCGGGGCCTTGGCGGTCAGCGCCGCGGCCAGGTTCGCCACCAGGGCGTCGATGGCGGCGGGGCTGGTCAGGTCCGCGTAGATCAGCGCCATGTCCGAGCCGACCTGGCCGGACCGGCCGAGCGTGGACCAGAAGAAGTCGATCCAGGCGAAGTTCTCCGCCTCCAGCCGGTCGATGTCCTCCACCGGCCCCGTCCGCTGGCCCGGGTAGAGAATGTCGCGCAGCCGGGACATCAGCGAGTAGATGGACTCGGTGTAGTGACCGTGGCTCACCACCAGGCAGCGGCGCCCGTTCGCGGTCCGCAGGGCCAGGTTCGGGTAGGCGACCTCGACCTTGACCCCGGCGCTGCCCGCCTTCCTGGCGAGGCCGGTGAGCAGGGCCGAGCCGGCCAGCGGGTTCTCCGCGTCCGGTTCCAGCTTGGTCGTGTGCCAGGGTCCGGCCAGCGCGGCGTCGGCGGGCTGGCCGCAGACGTAGTCGACGTACTGGCCCTCGCGGGTGATCTCCCACTCGTGATGGTCGTGGTTGCCGGGCACGTAGTGGATGACCGGGTCGAACGCCGGCGGCCCGTCGCCGTACGCCAGGTGCGCGAACAGGCGGAACACCATCGCGCACACCTCGTCGAGCGACAGGGCCAGGTCCAGGATGTCGCCCGCCAGGATCAGGGTCGGCGGCCTGTCCTGGCCCCGGGTCAGCGCGCGGATCCCGTTGACCAGGCCGCCCAGCAGCGGACTTGGCCGCTGCGGGTCGGCGCTGAAGCCGCTGCTCCCCGCAGTCGCCGGGCGCTCGTTGAGCGCGGTCAGCACGCTGTTCTCCGCCCCGAAGTGCAGGTCGGACAGAACGACGTAGCGGATCTCAGTCATGGGGGCGCCCCGTTCGGCTGGCCTTGCGGTTTTTCTTCCCTAGGGTAGACAAGCCCCCGGCCGGCCCATAGCCGATCCTGGCGACATTCCCGCCCCGGGCGGCACGTGCGGCGGCGCCGGCCGCACCTGCGCGCTATGCGCCCGCTGGAGAACGCGCCATTTCGAAGTCCCGCGTCAGGCCGCCTTGTGCTTTAGCTCCAGCCCGGTTAGCTTCTGGCTGTGAGCGGACAGGGTGCGACGTCATGAAAGCGGCCTGGGTGCCGATGAAATGCGGCCAGTCGGCACAGGCGATGATGGCCCAT
>DAHWEX010000047.1 GCA_027326205.1 Actinomycetota bacterium | reverse complement strand
TCCAGATGAACGCCCGGATGGTCGAAGGCCACTTCGCCATCAAGATCCTCCGGGGCGAGGAGTATTTCGTCGTCATCCAGAACATGCCGGTCGAGTCCACGATTTCGATCGACGTCGCCGGGCTGATCCGCCGGATCGCCTTGACGGCCGACAGCCTGGAAGACCGCCTCACTCGAGGTCGCGACCTTTTCTGATCGCGGCCTGGCAAGCCTCGGACTCGGCTTCGACCCGTTTCAGGTCAGCGCCTGCGCCGCTCTCACCAGCGGGGACGGCGTCCTCGTCGCGGCGCCCACGGGAAGCGGCAAGACGGTCGTCGGCGAGTACGCGGTGCACCTCGCGCTCGGCCAGGGCAAGAAGTGCTTCTACACCACGCCGATCAAGGCGCTGTCCAACCAGAAGTACAACGACCTCGTCCGGCGCTATGACACCGGCACGGTCGGGCTGCTCACCGGGGACAACGCCATCAACGGCGACGCCCCGGTCGTGGTGATGACCACCGAGGTGCTGCGGAACATGCTGTACGCGGGCTCGCCCGCGCTGAAGCACCTCGGCTACGTGGTCCTCGACGAGGTGCACTACCTCGCGGACCGCTCCCGCGGCGCGGTGTGGGAAGAGGTGATCATCCACCTCGCCGACAGCGTCCGCGTGGTCGCACTGTCCGCGACGGTCAGCAACGCCGAAGAGTTCGGCGACTGGCTCAAGCAGGTGCGCGGCGGCACCGAGGTCATCGTCGACGAGCACCGCCCGGTCCCGCTGTGGCAGCACATGCTCGCCGGGCGGCGGCTGTACGACCTGTTCACCGACGACAACCACCGCGAGGTCAACCCGGAACTGGTCAGGCTGGCGCACCGCGAGGCGATCAGGCAGCCGGCCAGCAGGCCCGGCCGCGGCGGCCACCGCCCCAAGCGCAACGCGGCGCCGTACCGGCCGGAGATCATCGACCGCCTCGACGCGGCCGGGCTGCTGCCCGCGATCACGTTCATCTTCAGCCGGGCCGGCTGTGACGGCGCCGTCCAGCAGTGCCTGGCCGCCGGGCTGCGGCTCACCACACCGGACGAGGCGCGGGTCATCGAGGACGTGGCCGCGCGCCGGACCGCCGACATCCCCGACGAGGACCTCACGATCCTCGGCTACCACGACTGGGTGCTCGCCCTCAAGCGCGGCATCGCCGCCCACCACGCCGGGATGCTGCCCGCGTTCAAGGAGGTCGTCGAGGAACTGTTCGCCGCGGGCCTCGTCAAGGCCGTCTTCGCGACGGAGACGCTGGCCCTCGGCATCAACATGCCCGCGCGGACCGTCGTGCTGGAAAAGCTCGACAAGTGGAACGGCGAGGCCCACGTCGCGCTGACCCCCGGCGAGTACACGCAGCTCACCGGCCGGGCGGGCCGGCGCGGCATCGACGTGGAAGGCCATGCGGTCGTGCTGTGGACCCCGGGCATGGACCCGGGCTCGGTGGCCGGCCTCGCGGGGACCCGCACCTACCCGCTCAACTCCTCGTTCCGCCCGTCCTACAACATGGCGGTCAACCTCACGTCCCGCGTCGGCCGCAAGAAGGCCGCCTCGCTGCTGGAGTCGAGCTTCGCCCAGTTCCAGGCCGACCGGGGCGTCGTCGGCATCGCGCGCAGGCTGCGCCGCCTCAAGGAGCAGGCCGACGACCTGGCCAGGCACGTGAGCTGCGACCGGGGCGACTTCATGGAGTACGCCGAGCTGCGCCGCAGGCTCACCGACGCCGAGCGCGGCCAGTCGCGCGGCCGCGCCTCCGCCCAGCGGGCCGAGGCCAGGCGGGTCCTTGGGACGCTGCGCCGCGGCGACATCATCCGCGTCCCCACCGGTCGCCGGGCGGGCCTCGCGGTCGTGCTGAACCCGCCGCCGGCTGGCAACGAGTTCTCGCCGAACCGCGCCGACGGACCCCTCGTGCTCACCGCCCAGGGCCAGCTCAAGCAGCTGTCCGCGGCGGACTTCCCGGTGCCCGCCGACCCCGTGGACCGGCTCCGCATCCCGGCCTCGTTCAGCGAGCGCTCCCCGAAGCACCGCCGCGACCTGGTCTCCGCGATGCGGAGCAGGGTGGCCGGCGGCGGGACGGAGCCGTCCCGCCGCCGTCGGCCCGCCGGGGACGCGGACGACGAGTATTCCGACCGGGGCGGTGGCGCCGGCGGATATGAAGACGATGTCACCGCCGGTGAAGGCACGGACCGTTCCGCTGCAGAAGAAGACCCTTACGGCGCCGGCCTCGTCGCGGCGGACCCCCGCACTGACCGTCACACGGGAGACCGCCGCTCCCGGCGCGACGGCGACGACGCGGCCGGCGGCGGCGACGGCGACATCGCCGAGCTGCGCCGCAAGCTCCGCCGCCACCCGTGCCACGCGTGCCCGGACCGCGAGCAGCACGCCAGGTACGCCGAACGCTACTTCCGCCAGAAGCGGGACGCCGACGAGCTCGAGACGCAGGTCGCGGGGCGCCGTCACGTGATCGCGCGGACCTTCGACCGGGTCTGCAGGGTTCTCGACGAGCTCGGCTACCTGGACGGTGACACGGTCACCCCGGCGGGCCAGCGGCTGACCCGGCTGTACTCCGAGCTCGACCTGCTGGCCGCCGAGTGCCTGCGCCGGGGCCTGTGGGAGGGGCTGAACCCGGCCGAACTGGCCGCGTGCGTGTCGATCCTGACGTTCGAGTCCCGCAGGCAGACCGAGGAGAACGGCCCCGCCCGGCTGCCGAAGGGCCCGGTCCGCGACGTGCTCAACGACATGGTCAGGACCTGGACCGAGCTTGACCACCTGGAGCAGCGCAACGGGCTGTCGTTCCTGCGCGAGCCCGACCCCGGCTTCGTCTGGGCGGCCTACCGCTGGGTGCGCGGCGCCAAGCTGGAGGACGTTCTCGACTCGGTCCCCGGCCTCACCCCCGGGGACTTCGTCCGGTCGATGAAACAGCTCATCGACCTGCTCGACCAGATCGCCGCCGCGAGCCGGGCGGCCGAGGCCAGCCGGGCGGCCGAGGCCAGGGGCACGGCGAAGCCGGCCGGGCCGGCGGCGGACGACGGCCCGGCGGGGGAGTCCCGGCCGGACGAGCGCGGGCCGGATGAGACCCGGGCCGGCGAGCCCGGGCCGGACGAGCGGGTCCCGAAGACCAGGGACGTGGCGTCGGCCGCCCGGGCGGCGATCGACGCGATGCGCCGGGGCGTCATCGAGTACACGACGCTGGCCGACTAGCCGTCTCACCCCGGCGGCGGCTTCCGGCTGCCCGGCCGGCCGGG
>DAHWEX010000770.1 GCA_027326205.1 Actinomycetota bacterium | reverse complement strand
AGGCGGCGAGGTCGAGCACTGCCTGCGGCGAGCGGCCGCGCGGGTGGGTGAGCGCCTGGGTGATCAGGCTGAGCGAAGGCCCGCTGACCTTCGCCGAGAGCAGGTCCGCCAGCAGCGATCCCTTGGCGTCCGGGCCGGTCGACCCGATCAGCGCCGACCGCAGCGCCGGCTGCCCGGTGACCACGCGGCCGAACCTGAACAGGTCGTCCTCCAGGTCGTCAAGCGTGCCGCCGTACTGCGCGGCCATCGTGAGCGCCTCGATCGCGAGCTGCTCAAGGGCGTCGGCGAAGTCGGCGGAGGTCGCCCAGTGCGCCGCCGCGGCGTCCGCGACCAGTCCCTCGGTCGCCTCGGACACCCTGCCGTGCAGCAGCCGGCGGGTCACGCCGGCCTTCTCCTGCGACGGCTTGCTCGCGTCGGCGAGCGCGCGGCGCAGCCCGTGCTCGGAGTCGAGCAGCCGGACAACGGCGAACAGCTGGTCACCGATCTGCTCGGAGGTCGCGGGGCCAACCGCGACAGCCGCGAGCGCCTCGCGGAGCGAGGCGTACGACGCCCTGCTGGCGCCGCGCATTACTGCCTGACCCCGTCGGTCTGCGCCTCAAGGCCGTCGAGGAACCGGTCGACCAGGCGGCTCTGCCGCACGTGGTCGGTGAGTGACTCGCCGACGATGCGGCTGGCCAGTTCGGTCGCGAGCGAGCCCACCTCGGCGCGCAGCGAGATCAGCGCCTGCTGGCGCTCGGCCTCGATCTGCGACTGGGCGGCCTCGGTGATCCGGCGGCCCTCGGCCTCGGCGCGCTCGCGCATCTCGGCGATGATCTGCGCGCCCTGCTCCCGGGCCTCTTCGCGCATCCGCGCGGCCTCGTGCTTGGCGTCCTCAAGCTGCGCCCGGTACTGCGCGAGCACCGCCTGCGCCTCGGCCTGGGCCTCGTCGGCCCGGTTGATGCCGCCCTGGATCGCGTCCTCGCGCTCGTTCAGCGTGTGGGTGATCCGCGGGACCAGCAGCCTGCCCAGGATGCCGAAGACGACCACGAAGCAGACCAGTCCGAGGACCAGTTCGGCCGACGAGGGCCAGATCGGAGTCGTCGTCAAGGAGGCAGCTAGGGACATGTTCTTCCCCACCTTCTCTGGTCGAACCCGGTCACTGGAAGACGAACGGGGCGATGAAGCCGATGAGGGCGAGCGCCTCGGTCAGCGCGAAGCCGATCCACATGAACTGCTGGATGCGGCCGCTGGCCTCGGGCTGGCGGGCCATGGCCTCGATCGCGTGGCCGAAGACCAGGCCGATGCCGATGCCGGGGCCGATGGCGGCGAGGCCGTACCCCAGGGCGCCGAGGTGCGAGATCGTCAGCGTGCTGGTGGTACCGGCGGCGACGACGGCTGCTGCGAGAGACATTGTGCTTTCCTTTGCGGTCGGTCCGGCGGTCGGGTAACCCGCCGGGCTGGCTAGCTCTACTGGCGTTTTTGGTACGGAAGGCTCGGTACGCGGGAACTCAGTGGTGGTATTCCAGCGAGTCCGCGAGGTACGAAGAGATCAGGGTGGTGAAGATGAACGCCTGCAGGAGGCCCACCAGGAGCTCAAGCAGGAAGACGAAGAACACCATGACGAGCGACCCGGCCGCGTACACCAGGCCGATGGACGCGCTCGTCAGGTACCAGGTCGCCACCATGAAGATCGACAGCAGCAGGTGCCCGGCGAACATGTTCGCGAACAGCCGGATGGCGAGGGTGACCGGCTGGATGACGACGTACTTCGCGACCTCGATCAGGATCAGCAGCGGCAGGACGAACACCGGCACCTGCGGGATCCAGGACTTGAAGTAGCCGGTGAAGCCCTTGGTCTTGAAGCCCTGGTACCAGTACAGGGCGTACATGATCAGGACCATCGGGAGCACGAACCCGATCCGCGACATCACCGGGAACTGCAGGACCGGGACCAGCTCAATCAGGTTGCACAGGAGGATCCAGAAGAACATCGCCGAGATGTAGGGGAGGTACTTGTCCCCCTTCTTGCCGAGCTGCGGCCGGATGATCTGGTCACGCACCCCGAGGATGGCGAGCTCGCCGAGGCTCTGCATCTTGCCCGGGATCAGCTTCGGGTTCGCGAACGCGACCCAGAAGAACACGATCACGACGAGCGCGCAGAGGATCGCGAGCACCTCCGGCTTCGTGACGTGCCACGCGCCGATCGTGAACATCGTGTCGAACTTGAAGTCCTGCTGGCCGGGCGCGGGGAAGCCGCACCCGCTGAAAAGGTGGCAGCCGCCCTCGGCGGCCGCTACGTCACCGGTCACCCATCATCTCCTTACCAAGTCTCACGAATCACGGTCATCGCTCCCGGCCACCGCCGACCCGGCCGTGACGGTAGATGACCCAGCCGAGCGCGATCGCGAGCCCGACTGCCATGCCGATCGGGAAAAGAAGTCCTAGGTGCACGGCCCGCCCGATGAGCCAGCCGATCCCGCCGTAGGCCAGCATTCCGGCCACCAGGTAGCTGACCACTTCGCCGCCTGCGCCGAGTCCGGCGGACCCGTCGGGCGAGGTTCCGCCCTGCCCGCGCTCCCAGCGGCTCGCCCAGCTGCCGCGGCCGCGGGCCGCGAGACCCGGCCCGGGGGCGGGCGCTTCCTGCTGGTCCTTCAGCCGCAGCCGCACGGGCTCATCGCGCCGGCCGCCGGCGTCCACCGCCGCCACCCCTACTGCCCCAGCTCTTCGGGGGTCACGTACAGCGCCTTCGTCCGCATCATCGTGACGACCTGCGCGGCGCACCAGGTGACGATGCAGGCGAACGCCGTGAAGCCCAGCATCCGGCCGTTGAACGCGGTGGAGTGCCTGAGCACGGCGAGCACGATCGCGAACGCGATGATCTTGGCGAGGTACGAGGCCATCGCGGCTACCATCATCGCCATCGGGCTGACCTTCGCGGCCCGGCTGACCACCACGATGCTGATGCCGAAGAACACCGTGACCACGCCGACGCCGATCAGCGAGCCGTAGGCGCCCTTAGCGCCGCCAAGCGCGGCGCAGACCGCGACCGCGACGGCGGCCACCACGCTTGTCAGCGCTATCGACCACCTCACCACGCGGGCGTACTGCGTCCCCATTGACTGGCTCCCTGCACGATAGCTGAATGCTTGTGAAGGCTATCACAAAGTTCTTGACTTTAACTTTACCTGACTGACGACTTTACATGACTATCGGGAGAGGGTCATCTGGGCCCCCCTCGCTGACCGGGGGTGGTCATCAGCCGCGGAAAGCCGCGAAAACCGCGCCTGCGGGCAACTTCCGCCGATGCGAGGTTCCCGCAGGCTACAGCAGATTGGTCACAGATCGCCAGTCTCGCCCCGGCGCTGCGCCCGGCGAGCGGAACGCGCGGTCAGGGACGGCGGGACCAGGGCGGGACGGATGGGGGCGCCGGCGCGGAGCGCCGGGCGGCGAGGTCCGGGGAAAACGGCGGGCGGATGCCGGGTACCGGCTCGCCGACTGGTGCGGCCAGGTCGCCGGCGGCGGCGCGACGGCCTTCCGAACGGGCGGTTGTGTTACGGGTCTCCGTCTCGTTGACCGCGGTCGGGCGCCACGGGCGGAGGTTCGGCGCGGTCGCGAGGACCAGCGCGCCGATCGCCACCACGGTGATGACCGCGAACCAGATCAACGGGATCCGGGCGACCGACAGGCCGACGACGAGCCCGGTGAACAGTGCCGCCCACAGGTACATGAGCAGCACCGTCTGGCGATGCGAGTGACCCATGTTCTGCAGCCGGTGGTGCAGGTGCTGCCGGTCCGCGTCGAACGGCGACATGCCCTTGGCCGTCCGCCGGATCACCGCGAGCACCATGTCCGTGTACGGGATGAGCCAGATCGCGATCGGGATGATCAGCGGCAGGATCGTCGGGAACCGGTTGGCCGGGTGCAGCGACCCGTAGCTGACCAGCAGGTTGTAGTCCAGCGACGCGGTGGACGAGATCGGCCCGTAGGCGAGCAGCAGGCCGAGCAGCATCGACCCGGTGTCGCCCATGAAGATCCGGGCCGGGTTGAAGTTGTGCGGCAGGAACCCCAGGCAGATACCGGCGAGCACCGCGGACGCGACCGCCGGCACGGACTGCGACGGGATGCCGACCGAGTTGGTCAGCTCGTAGGAGTAGAAGAGGTAGCCGAGCGCGGAGATGCCGACGATGCCGGCGGCGAGGCCGTCGAGGCCGTCGATGAAGTTCACCGCGTTGATCGTGGCCACGATGATGAGGATCGTCACCGTGTAGCTCAGGTCCGGCTCAAGCAGGATGGTCTCGCTGCCCGGCCCGGGGATCCACGGCAGGTACGCGCCAGACCAGACCACGATCCCGCCCGCCGCGATCTGGGCGGCCAGCTTGGAGACGGCCCCGAGGCCCCAGCGGTCGTCAACGACGCCGACGAGCACCAGCAGGCCGCCGGCCGCCAGCAGTCCTTCGAGGGTACGCGGGGAGACGAAGGCCTGCTGCAGGTAATTGCTGAAACGGTCGGCGACGAGCAGCCCGGCGGCCAGGCCGCCGTACATGGCGAGGCCGCCCAGCAGCGGGGTCGGCGTCGTGTGCACGTCTCGCGCCCTGGGGGAATGCTGCGCGTTGACCGCGATCGCACCCCGCCGCACCAGCGGGGTGAGCAGGTACGTCACCACTGCCGCGATGATCAGGACGAAGAGATACTCTTTCACGGCGGCCGGCGATCACTCGCCGGGTTCGAGGTCGTCCGGTTCGGTCGCTTCGGCCGCCGCGGCCCCCCCGGCCTGGTTCGCCGCGACGGCCGCGTTCGCCGCCGCGATGGCGTCCGCCGCCCGGCGGTCGGCCGGGCTCAGCTCCGGCTCGACTCCGGCCGTGGGAAGGTCGATCACCGGGACGATCTTCCGCAGGTCGTCGATGGAGAGGGCGCCCGCGCGGAGCAACCGCGGCACGGTCCCGGTCAGGTCGAGGATCGTGGACGGGACGTTGTCCGCGCACGGACCGCCGTCCAGGTAAACCTCGATCGCGTCGCCGAGCTGCGTCCGCGCCTCGTCCGCAGTCGTAGCGGCGGGCAGGCCGTGCCGGTTGGCGCTGCTGACGGCCATCGGGCCGCTGCGGCGCAGCAGGTCGAGGGCGACCGGGTCCAGCGGCATGCGGACCGCGACGGTGCCCAGCGTGTCGCCGAGGTCCCACAGGAGCGTCGGGCTGGCCCGGAAGACGAGCGTCAGCGGACCCGGCCAGAACTCGTCGATGAGGTCCTGGCCGAACGCGCCGAGCGATTCCGTCAGCGCCGCGGCGGCGCGCACGCTGCCCACGAGCACCGGCGGTGGCATGTTCCGGCCCCGCCCCTTCGCGGCGAGCAGCGCGGTCACCGCCGCCGGGTTGAAGGCATCCGCGCCGACCCCGTACACGGTGTCGGTGGGAAGCACGACCAGCTGGCCTGCCTGCACGGCGGTCACCGCCGCGGTCAGGCCCTCATCCCGCTGCTGGGTATCGGCGCAGTCGTATCGAGCGCTCATGGTCTTTTATCTTATTCGCCCGGCCAGGAAGCTGTTACGAAACGGTCCCTTCGGGTGAGGTCCTTGTGGTTGGCGGTGTCCCGCCAGCCGGCTTCCTCGGGGAAGACCCAGAAGACCGCCGCGCCCTGGACGTCCGCGTGCTCCACGGCCACCAGGCCGCCGGGGCGGAGCAGCCAGCGGGCGACCCGCTCCACCGCGCGGATCGCGTCAAGGCCGTCCTGGCCGCTCCAGAGCGCGGACGGGGGGTCGTACTCCGCCGCTTCCGGCGCCACGACCGAGCCGAGGGGCACGTACGGCGGGTTGGAGACGACAAGGTCGACGGTGCCGGCCAGGCTCTCCAGCTCGCGCAGGCCGTCGCGCGGGCTGGGCGTGGTGAAGTCGCCCGCGTGCAGTAGCACGCGGCCCGCCGTGTACCCGTCCACGTGCTTGGTGATGTTCCGCTCCGCCCAGCTCCGGGCGAGCGGGTCGGCCTCGACCGCGTGCACGGTCGCCCGGGGGACCTCCTGGGCGATGGACAGGGCGATGGCACCGGACCCGGTGCCCAGGTCCACGACCACCGGCTCGGCCACGTTCATGGCCCTGAGCTTGTCGATCGCCCAGCCGGCCAGCACCTCGGTCTCCGGCCGGGGCACGAACACACCGGGGCCGACGTCGAGTTCCAGGTACCGGAAGTACGCCTGGCCGGTGATGTGCTGCAGCGGCTCGCGGTTCTCCCGGCGGCCGATGTCGACCCAGAACCGCGCGTCGAAGTCCTTGTCGGGCACGGTGTGCAACTCGCTGCGCTTGACGTTGTGGACGTGCGCCGCGATCAGCTCGGCGTCGGTGCGCGGCGAGTCCACGCCCGCCTCGGCCAGCCGGGCCGTGGCGAGCGCGATCTCATCGAGCAAGAGCGACACCCTAGTTTGCGTCCTTTGCCTGCGGTCGGTTGCGTTCCGCTGCGCCCCGGGGGCGCGGGGCGGGCCTAACGGGATTCATCCGCCAGCCTCGCTTCCAGGTCGGCGGCCGCCAGGGCGTCGATCACGCCGTCCAGGTCACCGTCGATCACCTGGTCCAGGTTGTACGCCTTGTAGCCCACCCGGTGGTCGGAGATCCGGTTTTCCGGGAAGTTGTAGGTGCGCACCCGTTCCGACCGGTCGACGGTGCGCACCTGGGCCTTGCGCTCGGCGCTCGCCTTGGCGTCCGCCTCCGCCTCCGCCGCGGCGAGCAGCCGCGACCGCAGCACGCGCAGCGCCTGCTCCTTGTTCTGGAGCTGGCTCTTCTCGTTCTGGCAGGAGACCACGATCCCGGTCGGCAGGTGGGTGATCCGCACCGCCGAGTCGGTCGTGTTGACGGACTGGCCGCCTGGGCCGCTGGAGCGGTAAACGTCGATGCGCAGGTCGTTGTCGTTGACCTGGACATCGACCGGGTCCGCCTCCGGGGTGACCAGCACGCCCGCCGCGGAGGTGTGGATGCGGCCCTGGCTCTCGGTAACCGGCACCCGCTGGACGCGGTGCACGCCGCCCTCGTACTTCAGCCGGGACCACGCGCCGGTGCCGCCCTTGCCCGCCTTGACGGCCATGGTCGCGTCCTTGACACCGCCGAGGCCGGTGAGCGTGGAGTCGATGATCTCCGTCTTCCAGCCGTGCCGCTCGGCGTAGCGCTGGTACATCCGCAGCAGGTCGCCGGCGAACAGCGCGGACTCGTCGCCGCCCTCGCCCGCCTTGACCTCGACGATCGTGTCGCGGTCGTCGTTGGGGTCCTTGGGGACGAGCAGCTTGCGCAGCCGCTCCTCGATTTCCTCGCGCTGCTTGGCGAACTGGTCGGCTTCGTCGCCGAAGGCAGGGTCCTCGCCCGCCAGTTCGCGCGCGGCCTGCTCGTCGTCGAACGCCAACTGCCACTCGCGGTACGCGCTGACGATCGGCGTCAGCTCGGCGTAGCGCTTGGCGAGCGTCCTGGCCTGGTCCGCGTCCGCGTGCACGCTGGGATCGGCCAGGGCACGCTCAAGCTCGGCATGCTCGCTAGCCAGGTCACCTAGCTTGTCGAACACTGTTCCTCCTCCCGGGGGAATGATCCCCCCGGGGACCCCCCAAATCATGGGGGGACTCCGTCCCCCCATTGCCCCCCTGCGGGAGGCGGCGCACAAACCGCGCCACCCTCCGCGCGGTGGCTGGGGTTAGAGCCCTCTGGTTGCTGTCGTTAGCGGCCCAAACCCGGGCCGCTGGCTTCGCCCAATGCTAAGCGCCCGTGTGCCGTCGGCACACGGGCGCTGTCAGCGAAGCTACTTCTTGGCGTCCTTGACATCCTTGGCGGACTTGCCGGAAGTGCCCTGAACCTTGCCCTTGCCGAAGCGGGCCTCGAACCGGGCCACGCGGCCGCCGGTGTCGAGGATCTTCTGCTTGCCCGTGTAGAACGGGTGGCAGTCCGAGCACACGTCGGTACGGATCACGCCGCCCTTGGCGGTGGACCGCGTCACGAACGAGTTGCCGCAGCCACAGGTCACGGTCGTGACCTCGTAGGCCGGGTGAATCTCAGCCTTCATTTTCCTGGCTCCTTGCCTCAAGCGGCCGCCGGGTCGTCCGCGCCCGCTCCCTGTGCCGGAGCGAGGGCTTCAGTGACGTGAACCGGAACCGCGAACTAAGCGGCTTTCAGTTTGCCACACGTCGAAACCACATGTGACCAGTCCGTATTCCCGAGGCCGCGCAGCGCCTCACACCGGGGGTCCGGGGGTCGCCCCCCGGGAGATATCAGGCAGGCGGCCCCGGTGCGTGCTTGCCGCGCACCGGGGCCGCCCCGCCGTCTACCTGTCTCGCTCCACGCCCAGGGTGGTCTTCTGGACCTGGAGCAGGAACTCCGCGTTGCTGCGGGTCTTGCGCATCTGCTCCATGAGCAGTTCCAGGGCCTGCTGCGGCTCCAGGGCGTGCAGCACGCGGCGGAGCTGCCAGATGACCTTGAGCTCATCCGGCGCGAGCAGGATCTCTTCCTTACGGGTGGACGACGCGTCCACGTCGACCGCCGGGAACAGGCGCTTGTCGGCGAGCTCGCGCCGGAGCCGGAGCTCCATGTTGCCGGTGCCCTTGAACTCCTCGAAGATGACCTCGTCCATCCGGGAGCCGGTCTCGATGAGGGCTGTCGCCAGGATCGTCAGCGAGCCGCCGTTCTCGATGTTGCGGGCCGCGCCGAAGAAGCGCTTCGGCGGGTAGAGCGCGGTCGAGTCGACACCGCCGGACAGGATGCGCCCGCTGGCCGGCGCCGCCTGGTTGTAGGCGCGGCCGAGCCGGGTGATGGAGTCGAGCAGCACGACCACGTCGTGCCCCATCTCGACGAGGCGCTTGGCCCGCTCGATGGCCAGCTCGGCGACCGTGGTGTGGTCGTCGGCGGGGTGGTCGAAGGTCGAGTGGATGACCTCGCCCTTGACCGTGCGCTGCATGTCGGTGACTTCCTCGGGCCGTTCGTCGACCAGGACGACCATGAGGTGGCACTCGGGGTTGTTCTTGGTGATCGCGTTGGCGATGGCCTGCAGGATCATCGTCTTGCCCGCCTTGGGCGGCGACACGATCAGGCCGCGCTGGCCCTTGCCGATCGGGCAGATCAGGTCGATGATCCGGGTGACCATGTTGGTCGGGTCGGTCTCCAGGCGCAGCCGGTCCTGCGGGTACAGCGGGACCAGCTTGGAGAACTCGGGACGGCGCACCGACGACTCGGGGTCGAGGCCGTTCACCTTGTCCAGGCGGACGAGCGCGTTGAACTTCTCCCGGCGCTCGCCGTCCCGCGGCTGGCGGACGGCGCCCTCGATCACGTCGCCCTTGCGCAGGCCGTGCTTGCGCACCTGGGAAAGCGAGACGTACACGTCGTTCGGCCCGGGCAGGTAGCCGGTCGTCCGCACGAACGCGTAGTTCTCAAGCACGTCCAGGATGCCGGCGATCGGGATCAGCACGTCGTCGTCGGCGATCACCGCCTCGGGCTCGCCGCCCTGCCGGTCGCCGCGGCGCCGGTTGCGGTTGCGGAACCGGTCACGGCCCCGGCGTCCGCCGCGCTCGTCGTCGTCGTCGGCCCGGTTGTCCGGCCGGGTGTCCTGGCGGTTGTCCGGCCGGGTGTCCTGGCGGGTATCCGGCCGGGTGTCCTGGCGGTTGTCCGGCCGGGTGTCCTGGCGGGTATCCGGCCGGGTGTCCTGGCGGGCGCTGCCCCCCTGGCCGCCGCTCTGGACGTTCTGCCCGTTGCGGCCGCCGCTCGCGGCGGCGAAGTCGCGGTCCTGGCGGCTCTCGGTGCGGTCGGTGCGGTCGGTGCGGTCGCGACGCTGCTCGCGTCCGTTGCCGCCCTGCTCGTCGCGGCGGTTACGGCTGCGGCTGCGGTCCCGGCGGTTCTCCGGGCCCTGCTGCTCGGCACCCGGCTCGGCGGGGGCGCCTTCTGCGCGGCCGGCCTCGGCCGGGGGCGCCGCGACGGCAGCCGCTCCGGAGTTCGACTCAACGGAGGGCGCGGCCTGGGGCGCCGCCGTCACGATGCGGCCGGCAGCGGGCTGACTCGCGGACGCGTCGCCAATGCCCGCGGTGTCCCTGCCAGCCGCGGGCGCGGCTGCACCGATGCCAGACCGGACGGATGTGTCTGCTTCCATAGCATCCTGATTCAGGGGGCGAGGCGCGCCGGCTCCCGCAGACGTACCCCGCGTGGCTGATTGATTTGCACTGCGCGCGGTTGAGCGCCCGCCACCAGTCCGCTCCTGAATCGCGGCGACGAGGTCCCCCTTCCGCATACGCCCAGTCCCTGAGATACCTAGCTCCTGGGCGAGCCGCTGCAGATCTGACACAAGCAGCTTCGACAGGTCGCCGCCACCACTACGGCCCGATGACCGCGGCGCGGGGCCCGCAGGGTCGGCGGCCGGCTGACCGATGGGGGCTTCCTCGGGCGCGGGGGCCGCGCCGCTGAGGACTTCGGTGGTGTCACTCACTAATGGTCCTTCCATTATGATCCTCGGCCGCCTAGGTGTCTTCTCGACCCT
>DAHWEX010000728.1 GCA_027326205.1 Actinomycetota bacterium | reverse complement strand
GCGCTGCCGTTCGCCTCGGCGTCCGCGGGTGCGATCTCCGTTGACAAGGGCGTCAGCCTGTACGACCTGCTGCAGGCCGCGCAGGCGCTGCGCGGCCCGGAGACGGGCACCGTGCCGATCGCCAACGCCAACTACCTGACGAACGCCGGGGACTCGGTGCTGTGGAACAAGACGCAGGCGCTCGAACTTTTCAGCGCGCTGCAGACGGGCAAGCCCATACCCGCGGGGCTGCTGAGCGGCACTCTGGTCGGCTGAGCGGCGCCTTGGCTGAGGCGGACGGTGACGCCTGCCGCATTTTGGGCGGTTTGAGCAACGGCGTTTTGGTGTATCTGTACCTGTAAAGGTAAGTCTTGACATCGTGATGCAGCGGTGCTTGCGTATACGAACTGACTTAACCGGAGGTCTCATGGGCCGTGCACTGGTTGATGAGCAAACCAGCCTCGGCCTGTCGGCGCGCGAGATTGAGGTCATGTCGCTCATCGCCGGCGGGCACACTAACGGGGAGATAGCCGCGCGTCTGTTCCTCGCGGAGAAGACCGTCAAGAACCACGTGCGGCGCATCTACTCCAAGCTCGGCGTGCACAACCGGCCGACCGCCATCGCGCACTGGCTGTCGTCCCGTACCCCGCAGACGTCTTAGCGCCGCGGCCGCGGGCGGCCCGCGTTCCGCTCCGGCGGGTCGGGGCCGGCTCGCCCTGGCCGCGGCGAGAAGCACGGCCCGTTCGGGATTACCGCGAACAGCAGCCGACCGGTGACCCGCGGTGCCCGATTCCGGCCCGGCCGACGTAGGCTAGGCAAACGACAGCTGCTCCCGAGGAAACGTTCAGGGTTTCCCCAGCATGACGAGCGAAGATGATCACCATGAACACGTCGATCACCGAAGCGGCGACACCGGCCGACGCGCGGCTGCTCGTTGTCGAGGACGAGCCGAACATCCTTGAGCTGCTTTCGGCTTCCCTGCGGTACGCCGGGTTCGACGTCATCACCGCTTCGGCGGGCACCGAGGCGGTTCAGGCGGCACAGCGGCACCGGCCCGACCTGATCGTGCTCGACGTGATGCTGCCCGACATGGACGGATTCGACGTGATCAGGCGGCTGCGCGGCGGCGGCGCCCGGATTCCGGTGGTTTTCCTGACCGCGCGGGACGGCACCGACGACAAGATCCGCGGGCTCACGCTCGGCGGCGACGACTACGTGACCAAGCCCTTCTCGCTCGAAGAGGTCATCGCCCGGATCAAGGCGGTGCTCCGGCGGACCCGCGGCGACGGCGTGGAGCCGACGCCCCGGCTGAAGTTCGCCGACCTCGAGCTCGACGAGGAGTCGCACGAGGTCTGGCGGGGCGGCGCCCAGGTGCAGCTGTCGCCGACGGAGTTCAAGCTGCTGCGCTACTTCATGTCCAACGCGAACCGCGTGCTGTCGAAGATGCAGATCCTCGACCACGTCTGGGACTACGACTTCCGGGGCGACACCGGGATCGTCGAGTCGTACGTGTCGGTGCTGCGACGCAAGATCGACACCAAGGAGCCACGGCTTATCCACACCCTGCGCGGCGTCGGGTACGTGTTGCGGCTCCCCGCCGCTTAATGGCCCGCGCCATGGCGGCGGGCACGGACTTCGACATGGATGCGGGTACGGGCATGGCTTCGGACACGGTGGAGACGGCTGGCCGGACGGATGTCCGGTCCCGGCGGTCCCCCTGGGACGCGGCCAGGCGGCTCTCGAACCGGGCCTCGCTGCGGACCAAGCTGATCACGGCCCTCCTGGTGCTGGTGATCATGGCGCTGGCGGCGATCAGCATCGCCACCACGTACATGCTGCGCTCCTACCTGGTCGGCCAGCATGACAACGCCCTGCGGCAGACGGTCAGCGGCGATGTCATCTGGAACCACCACATAGTCGGCACCGCCACTTACCTTCCGTCGGGCGAGATCATCGCGGTACAGCACCCGGGCAGCCAGCTCACCTGGGCGCAGAACCCCCAGCAAAACTACGGCAGCGGTCCCGGGCTGAACCAGGGACCGCTCCCGGCCCTGCCGACCAGCAGCAACTGGGCCAGCACCACCAGCTGGCAGCTGATGACCCTGGGCTCGCGGTCGGGTCACGACAGCTGGCGGGTCATCGCCAGCACCCAGCAGGTCCCGGTTGTCAACATCGACGGAACGCAGGCAACCGAGACCGTCACCCTCGTCGTCGCCGTCGACCTCGGCAACATCAGCGAACTGACCGCACGGCTCGCGCTCTTCGACCTGTCGGTGGGCGCCGCCATCGTGATCGTCCTCGCCGCCGTCGGCGTGGGGGTCGTCCGGGCCAACCTGCGGCCGCTCAACGACATCGAGCTGACCGCCGGGCAGATCGCCGCCGGGCACCTGGATCACCGGGTGCCCGAGGGTGACCCGCGCACCGAGATCGGATCGCTCGGCCGGTCGCTCAACGCGATGCTGGCCCAGATCGAGCGGGCGTTCCACGCCCGCGGCGAGGCGGAGAAGGCCGCGCACCAGTCCGAGGAGCGGATGCGCCGGTTCATCGCCGACGCCGCGCACGAACTGCGCACCCCGCTGACCACGATCCGCGGCTTCGCGGCGCACTACCGGCTGCGCGGCGGCGCGAGCCGCCTGCGGCCGGGAGCCGCCGGATCAGGCGACGAAGAGGTCTTCCGAACGGATCCGGGTTCCACTGTTCCGGCCAGCGACGCCGCCATCCCGGAGGGGATGTCCCCCGAGGACCTCGACCGCCTCATGAGCCGGGTCGAGTCCGAGGCGACCCGGATGGGCATGCTCGTCGAGGACCTGCTCACGCTGGCCCGGCTCGACCAGCAGCGGCCGCTCAACATCGGGCCGGTGGACCTGCTCACGCTGGCCGCCGACGCGGTGCAGGACGCGCGGATCGTCCAGCCGGGCCGTCCCATCGACCTGATCGTCGCACCCGGGACCGCGTTCCTCATCGACGGGGACGAGCCACGGCTGCGGCAGGTGATCGCCAACCTGGTCAACAACGCGATCACGCACACGCCGGCCGGGACACCGGTCCGGGTGAAGATCGCCCGGGGAACCCTGGACGGCCGCCCCGCCCGCCCCGCCGCCCCCGTCGGCCAGCCCGGCGAGCCGACCGGTCCCGGCGCGGGTGGCGCGGCGGTCCGGCCGGCCCGGGTCTGGGGCAACGGGACCGGGCTGACGGGCATCCACCAGTCGGCCGTGCCGGCCGTGGTGATCGATGTCGAGGATGACGGGCCGGGGATGTCCCCGGAACAGGCGCAGCGCGTCTTCGAGCGCTTCTACCGGGCGGACGCCGCCCGGAACCGGGCCTCCGGCGGGACCGGGCTCGGGCTGGCGATCGTGGCCGGGCTGGTCTCGGCGCACGGCGGCACGGTGTCGGTCCGCACCGCACCGGGCCGGGGAGCCGACTTCCAGGTCAAGCTGCCCCTCTCCCCCGACGCCCTGGCCGCCGACGAGCCCGAGTCCGACGACATCCCCGCGTAGCCCGCGCTACGCGGGCGGGTCGGGGTGGCCGGGACTGGCGTGATGGTGCAGGAAGCCGGTGTGCGGGACCGCGGTGTGGCTGAGGCCGAAGCGGCCGTGGTCGTAGGCCGTCTCCGCGTGCTCGTGCTCGTCGATACCGGACAGTTCCACGTCGCGGGAGGCGCGCAGGCCGAGGGTCCGCTGCACGAGCGCGGCGATGGCCAGCGTGAGCAGCCCCGAGTAGGCGACGGTCACCAGCGCCGCGAGGGCCTGGCGGCCGAGCTGGGTGAAGCCGCCGCCGTAGAACAGGCCGTTCGCGCCCGCCGCGTTGACCGCGGTCGTCGCCAGCAGGCCGGTGGCGAGCAGGCCGGTGATGCCGCCGATACCGTGCACCGCGACGACGTCCAGGGAGTCGTCGAAGCCGAAGCGGTACTTGAGCCTGATGGCGAGCGCGGCGAGGATCCCCGCCGCCAGGCCAATCGCGGCGCCGCCGAGCGGCTCGACGAAGCCGCAGGCGGGGGTGATGCCCACCAGCCCCGCGACCGCGCCGGAGGCGACGCCCAGCGTCGTCGGCCTGCCGTCCCGCTTCTGCTCGACGATGAGCCAGCCGAGGATCCCGGTGCCGCCGGCCAGCATCGTGTTCAGGAACGCGGTGGCCGCGAGGCCGTCGGCGGCGAGCGCCGAGCCCGCGTTGAAGCCGAACCAGCCGAACCACAAGACGCCCGCGCCCAGCATCACCATCGGCAGGTTATGCGGGCGCGGCTGTTCCCTGGGCCAGCCGACGCGCTTGCCGACGACGAAGGCCAAGGCGAGGGAGGCGGCGCCCGAGTCCGTTTCCACGGCGGTCCCGCCGGCGAAGTCGAGCAGGTGCAGCCGGTCGACGAACCAGCCGTTCGGGTCGAAAACCCAGTGCGCGAGCGGCAGGTAGACGATCGTCACCCACAGGGCGACGAAGACCAGCCAGGGCCAGAACCGGGTTCGCTCGGCCACCGCGCCGGCCAGCAGCGCCACCGTGATGATCGCGAACATAAGCTCGAACGAGGCGAAGGCGAAGACCGGGATGCGGTGCCCGGCAGGCCCGGTGAGCTGACCGCTCAGGTTGTGCAGACCGGAGGCGGCGAGGCTGCCGATCAGGCCACCCTGGTCCGGGCCGAAGGCGAGCGAGTAGCCGAAGGTGACCCAGATCACGGCGACGACCGCGAGGCAGGCGACCGTGAGCGCGACCGTGTTCAGCATGCTCTTGGCCCGCACCATGCCGCCGTAGAAGAGCGCGAGGCCCGGCGTCATGAACATCACCAGGCTCGCGCTGACCAGCACCCAGGCGGTGTCGGCGGCGTTCACGCCAGCCCGTCTTTCCGGCGTTGCTCGCGATGCTGCACCCGGGCCTCCTGCCTGCGCTGACGTGATCCGCCGGCTTACGGTCACTTTTTAATGTTTCACGGCAGGAAACGGTTGATTTCATGGATGTTAATTGTGTGAAGCCGCTGTTTCGGGGATGCCGGGAACGGCGCGGCGAGCCGGCACCCGGCACCCGGCACCCGGCACCCGGCACCCGGCCGAGGAATACCTAAAACTTCCGCGGGTGAGCACCTTCCCCGGATGGCGCCCGATTCGCGGGAAGGGCCCGTTCCC
>DAHWEX010000727.1 GCA_027326205.1 Actinomycetota bacterium | reverse complement strand
GATCATCGAGCTCAGCGACGTCTCTCCCGTCACCGGCTTGCCGTCGACCGACTCGATGACGTCCCCGGCCTTCAGCGCCTTGCTCGCCGGGTAGCCGGCCACCGTGGAGAGGACCTCGACGTTCGTCTGGTACGCGATGTGCAGCTGGGTGAGCGCCGCGGCGGTGGCCAGCTCCTGCGAGGACGCCATCTGCTCGGTGTCCTGCGCCTGCGTCTGCTGCGCGGTCTGTCCCGGCGGGAACAGTTCGCTCGCCGGGACAACGGCCTGCGACGAGTCGAGCCACGCGCGGAGCGCCTCGAAGACGTTCAGGTCCACGCCCGGGCCGCCCTGGTAGCTGATCGTCACCATGTTCAGGTGGCCGGTCGTCGGGTACGCCTGACGTCCGGTGATCGAGATCACCGGCTGCCCCGACTCCTTGCCGAGCGTGTTCAGCGTCGGCCCCGGCGTGAGGATCACGTACGGCACGGGGACGAGCACCGCGACCACGACCGCTGCCACGGTCGCCAGGCCCGCGATGGCCAGCGTCAGAGAACGTCGGGACATGGTGGAAGACTACGCGCTACCCACCCACTCGTCGGAACCGTCGGTGAACCGCTGGTGCTTCCAGATCGGCACCGTGGCCTTGAGCTCGTCGATCAGCGCGTGGCAGGCGTGGAACGCCTGCGCCCGGTGCGCGCAGGAGACGCCGACGACGACGGCCAGGTCGCCTACGCCGAGGTCGCCGATCCGGTGAACCGCCGCGACCGCGATGACGTCGGGGAACTTGGCGACGACGTCCTCGGTGACCCGCCTGAGCTCCGCCTGCGCCGTCGGGTGCGCACTGTAGGAAAGCCCGGTGACGCCCTTGTCGGCGTCGTTGTCCCGCACGGTGCCGACGAAGAACACCTCACCGCCCGCCGCCGGGTCGGCGATCGCGGCGCGCACCTCGTCGACGGAGAGCGGGGTGTCCCGGACGGCGATCAGCTTGATCTGGCTCTGGCTCACCGGTCCACGGTACCTGCCGCGCCGGCGGCCCGCGGCGGGTGATTAAGCGCCACCTGAACTCGGAGCACGCGGGTTCCCACGGGCAGCGGGGTGTTACCAGCTAAGCGCTGCCGAGGAGACGTCCCGGCCGCCGCCGCGCGGCCTTCGGCCGCCGGGGCGTTCAGCAGCAGCCACTTGCCGCCGGAGACGACGTCGACGTCGTCGCCGCGGACGCGGACGGCCGACTGGTCGTCGAGGGCGTAGACCGGGAAGTCGAGGTTCGCGGCGATGCCGCCGAACCACTCGGCGGTCCGGGCGGGGACGAAGCCACGCGAGTTCAGGTGCGGCTTGAGGTACCAGTCGAAAAGGCCGAGCGGCGAACTCGGCCGCCTGCCACCGAGGATCCGCAGGTCGTCCTGCTCGCCGAACGCCTCGCCTGTCTCCTGGGACAGGTGCCGGCTGAAGATCATCGAGCCGGCGCTGACCCCGACGTACACCTTGGAGTCCAGGAGGTCCGCCAGTTCCCCGTCAAGGCCGGTCCTGATCAGGCTGTCCGCGAGGTGGTAGTGGTTGCCGCCTTCGACGTAGATGACGTCGGCGCCGCGCAGCCGTTCGCTGACGAGCGGCGCGGGCAGGCCGTTCAGTTCGAGGATGTTCAGCTCCCGCCAGCGCATGAGGCGGAGCCGGTTCAGGTCCTTGACCACCCAGCGGTGATCCCCCGCGTGGGCCACCGAGGCGGTGGGGATGAAGACGATCCTCGCCGCGGGGAACCGCATGCCGAGCAGGCCGGCGAGCGCCGACTTAAGCGCGCCGTTCTTGAGGCCGGCTGACGTCAGCAGCATTCTTCGCATTGGTAGTCAGGGGCGCGGTGCCTGAGCTGGCCCGTTTCCCCATCCCCCTTTCAATCCGTACGTGCGGTTTTCCCGCATACGGCTTACCGATGACCTTCTGTGCATGGTTACGCTGCCTTCGGATAGCGGATCGTGCCGCGGAGCTGGTAGAGCCCGTGCCCGTTGAACCATTCCTGTGTCCAGGCGTCGGCCTGCCCCGCCCGCAGGTTCCGGCCCCGTTTCCTGATCATGAGATCACGGAGCCTTCGCACCACGTAGTCATCAGCGTGGCCGAACTTCCTGGCGGCGTTCCCGGTCCGGAAGTAGTTCCCCCACCCGCGCAGCAGCGGGTTCAGGTCCGCGATGACCTCGCGGATGTCTGCTCCTGCGCGGTTGCGGCCAGTGCGGGCGTGTACTTTCTCCCGGAGCCGTTTCATCGCCTGCCGCGAGGGCCAGCGGTGCAGGTAAAAGCGCACGGTGCGCTTCTGCTCCCACAAGCGCCCCGACATGCGGGCACGGAAATGGCACCCGAGGAAGTCCAGCCCTTCCCGGCCTTCCCTGAGGTCGACTGCCTTCGTCTTATCCGGGTGCAGCCGCAGCCCCAGCGAGCCGAGGATCTCCCCCACGGCGTCCAGGGCCGCCCTGGCCTGCGCCGCGCTGCGGCACAGCACCACGCCGTCATCGGCGTAGCGCACCAGCTCACCCACGTTCCTGCGGGCCAGCTCGCGGTCCAGGACGTGCAGGTAAATGTTGGCCAGCAACGGGGAAATGACCCCGCCCTGAGGAGTCCCGGCGACCGTCCGCTCAAGACCCTGCTCCGTCATCACACCCGCCTGCAGCCACAAGCGGACCAGCTTCAGCACCCGCCGGTCCGACACCCGCCGCCCCACCTCGGCCAGCAGCCGCTCATGGCTGATCTCACCGAAGAAGTTCCGGATGTCGAATTCCGCGGCAAAGCAGTTCCCGGCGATGAAACCGGTTCTCAGCCGCTCCATCGCCATCACAGCCGACCGCTTCGGCCGGAACCCGAACGAGCACGGAAGGAAACCCGCCTCGAACACCGGCTCCAGCACGATCTTCGCCGCCTGCTGCGCCACCCTGTCACGGACCGTCGGGATGCCCAGCGGCCGCTTGCTCCCATCTGGCTTCGGGATGTCCACGCGCCTGGCAGGCGCGGGACGGTACGTGCCCTCGCGCAGGTCAGCCTGGAGCTCAGCCAGAAGCCGCTGAACCCCGTACTGCTCCTGCACGTAGGCCAGGGTGATCCTGTCCACCCCGGCCGCTCCCCGGTTGGCCCGCACGCGGCACCACGCCTCCCACAGGACGTCACCCCTGTGAACACGGTCATACAGGGCATGGAACCGGCGCTCCGGAGACTGCTTGGCCGCAGCCCATAGCTTCCTTTGAAG
The DNA here is from genome assembly GCA_027326205.1 of Actinomycetota bacterium. Classification (GTDB taxonomy): domain Bacteria; phylum Actinomycetota; class Actinomycetes; order Streptosporangiales; family Streptosporangiaceae; genus Trebonia. The sequence continues at coordinate 4,233 of DAHWEX010000727.1, read as the reverse complement.
TTCTCGCACGTTCACCGGGTCCGCCCGCACCACACCGGGAGCCGGCGGCGGCACGAGACCCGCTACGACAGGCCGCAGCCCGCCGGGGGAATTGGACCGGGAACCCCCGGCCATGCCCTGATGCTTACCCTCATCCGAAGCGCGATCAAAGCGAGGGCCCTTCCCTACCAGCGCGTTATGCTGCACGCCGGTCACCGGTACTACGGCCCCCTCGGACTCCCGCTGCCCTCCAGGCGCTTTCACCATCGGCTTATGCACCCGGCCTTCGCCCGACGCAGGCCAGGCAGACGGGCCTCTCCTGTTCCGGCCCAGACTGTGCGCACGTGCCACTCCCCCTACCCCGGAAGGACCCGGCAGGCTGACCCCGGAACAGGGCCTGCGGGCATGGCCTTCGCCGTGACATGAGCGGCTCGGCTCCTCCGTTGTAACTCTGACGAGGCTGCAGGATTCGCTTAACGCTGCGGCCCGCGCGCTTGCTCCCTCCGAAGAGGCTCTCGACACCCCGCTCAGCCCGCCGCCTCTCAACGACAAACCGGGGCCTGCTACCGGGCACTCCGGTGCCTACCCGGACAGGACTCTCACCTGTAAGCCTGGACCAGCTTTCAGGACGCACCACGGCTGGAGTCTAGAGACTATGCACACATTTGGCGACCAGCAGGCGGTATCCCCGCGCGTCAGGGCATACTGTGCCTCTACCGATTGTCAACGGGCAGGTGGAGGACATACTTCCATGTTCAACATGGCTGCGCACAACAAGGCAAGGATTCTCACGTAGATGGCCCAGGAAAAGCTTGATAGGTACGATGTCCTGATCCTGGACTCAATCTCGAAGATTGCCTTGACGAGCGCCCGGAGCCTTGGCCGGGCCGGGCTGCGCATCGCGCTTGGCGAGGCCGACGGGCAGTACACCGAGGGGCACGAGCCGCCGTCGTGGCGCTCCCGGTACTGCTCGCGCATCGTAAAGTTGCCCGACTACACGAGCGACGCCACGGCGTTCGCGGACGCGGTCGTCTCGTTTGTCCGCGAGCACGGCGTCCGGCTCGTGCTGCCCTCCGGCGATGCCACGATCGCGATCCTGGCGCAGCACCGGGCCCGGTTCGCGGAACTCGGCTGCGCGCTGCACGTGGCACCGGACGACGCGCTTGAGATCGCCACGGACAAGATGCGCACCCTCGAGGTCGCGGCCAAGCTCGGCATTGAGTACCCGAAGTCCGTGACGGTCGCCAACGTTGAAGACCTGCGGGCCGCCGAGGCGCAGTTCGGCTACCCGTTCGTCGTGAAGCCGTCGATCTCGTGGACCGGCCAGGTGGCGGAGCGGGTGCACCCCACCGAGGTGATCAACGAGGAAGAGGCGGTCAAGGCGACCGACAGCTTCCTGCTGACGGGCTGCGAGGTCATCGCCCAGCAACTGGCGTCCGGTGACCGCATCAGCATCAGCTTCTTCATCCACAAGGGCGAGGTGCTGGCCCACGCCGCCTGCACGGCGCTGCGCACCACGCCGCCGCTCGGCGGCGTGTCGGTGCAGCGGGTGAGCATCCCGGTGTCCGGCGAACTGCTCCAGGCGTCGGAGAACCTGGTGACGACCATCGGCCTGGAGGGCGCCGTCGAGGTCGAGTACCGCTGCGACGCCAAGGGCAACCCGCTGCTCATGGAGATCAACCCGCGGCTCGCTGGGACGCTCGAAAACGCGATGCACACCGGGGTCAACTTCCCGCTGATGATCTGGCAGGCGGCGATCGGGGAGCCGGTCAAGCCGGTGCGGTCCTACCCGGCCGGCGTCCGCACCCGCTGGCTCTCCGGTGACATGCGCTGGGCGTGGGACAGCATCTTCCAGTACGGCCGCCCGGACACCGTGTCGCCGGCGAAGAGCGTCTGGACGTTCACCTCGGAGTTCTTCCGCACCCGCTACTACGACTACGTCGACCTCCGCGACATGAAGCCGGCGGTCGCCGAAATGCGGGACACGGTCGGAGTCATCTACCAGCAGTGGGCAAACCGAAAGCAGTGGAAGGAAGCCGGGGGCAGCGCCATCTACATCAGCGAGGCCAACGAGAAGAGCAAGTAGCGGCGCGGGTAATCCCGGAATCCGCTGCCGGGACCCGGGCACGCAACGAGCGGGCCGCTGCGCGAAGCAACGGCCCGTTCGGTATGAAATTGATTTGGCTCGGCGGGAGCCCGCCGGTCAGTAGGAGCGGCCGAACAGGACGCGCTTCCCGTAGGCCGACGGGGCGTTGCAGCGGACGCAGGTGCCCCGCTCGGCCGGGCCGTCGTTCGGGATGCAGCGCGCGGTCGCGGCGGTTTCCGCCTTGATCTCGTCTTCGCAGGCGGGCTGGCCGCAGTGCAGCGCGCTCGCCCAGCCGACCTCGACCGCGGCGGTGAACTCGGGCCAGGAGTCCGCTCCCGCGGTGCGGGAGTCACGGAACTCGGTCGCCCGGCGCAGCAGGAACGCCTGGAAGTCCGCCAGTTCCCGGTTGACCGTCTCCGGCGCGCCCTCCAGGCTGATCGCGGTCTTGCCCGCGTCGCCGAGGCGCCTGGCGAGCAGGGCGGTGCCGTTCGTGAGGTCCCGGGGTCCGATCTCCAAACGGATCGGCACTCCGCGCAGTTCCCACTCGTTGAACTTGTAGCCGGGCGAGACCTGGGGGCGGTCGTCGACGTGGGCCCTGATGCCCGCGGCCTTGAACCGGCCGGCCAGGTCGCGCACGGCCGCGGCGACCGCCTCGGCCGCGTCGCCGCGGCCGATCGGGACGATCACCACCTGGTACGGGGCGAGCCTGGGCGGCAGCACGAGGCCCTTGTCGTCGCCGTGCGCCATGATGACGCCGCCGATCATCCGGGTGGACAGCCCCCAGGAGGTGGTGTGGCACAGCTCCTGCCGCCCGCCGGCGTCCAGGTACTGGATGCCGAAGGCCCGGGCGAAGTTCGTGCCCATGTAGTGCGAGGTGCCCGACTGCAGCGCCTTGCCGTCGCGCATCATTCCCTCGATCGTGAACGTCCTGACCGCGCCGGCGAACCGCTCCCCCGCCGTCTTCTCGCCGGGCACGACGGGGATCGCCGCCCAGTCGCGGGCGATCTCGGCGTACACGTCGAGCATCTGGAGGGTCTCGTGCATCGCGTCCGCTTCGTCGGCGTGGGCCGTGTGGCCCTCCTGCCACAGGAACTCCGTGGTGCGCAGGAACAGCCGCGGGCGCAGTTCCCAGCGCACCACGTTCGCCCACTGGTTCAGCAGCAGCGGCAGGTCACGGTAGGAGGAGATCCACTTCGCCATCATCTCGCCGATGACGGTCTCGCTCGTGGGCCGCACGATGAGCGGTTCCTCGAGTTCCTTGCCGCCGGCGTGGGTGACGACCGCGAGTTCCGGCGAGAAGCCCTCGACGTGCTCGGCCTCGCGCTTGAGGTAGGACTCCGGGATGAGCAGCGGGAAGTACGCGTTGTCGTGCCCGGTGTCCTTGATCCGCTGGTCGAGCGCGGCCTGGAGCAGCTCCCACATCCGGTACCCGTACGGCCGGATGACCATCGTGCCCTTCGCCGGCCCGCGATCGGCCAGCTGCGCCTTGGTCACCAGCTCGTTGTACCAGGAGGAGAAGTCCTCGCTCTGCGGGGTGACCCCGCGCTCGTCACGTGCCATATGACGAGGCTACCGGGCGGCTTCGGGCTCGCGTCCGTCATATTCGCGCCTGCCCTTACGCGCGCCGCCCCTTGACGCAACCGAATGGTTGCCATTTTATCGCAACTAGTCAGTTGCTATTTTGCCGAGGTGGCCCGGCGGCGGCGGGAACTGCCCTGGGTCCGGGTGGACAAGGAGTACCGCTTCGAGACCGACGAGGGAACGGCGTCGCTGGCCGCCCTGTTCCGCGAGCGCTCGCAACTGCTCGTCTACCACTTCATGTTCGGCCCGGACTACGCCGCCGGCTGCCCGTCCTGCTCGGCGAGCAGCCTCGTTTGCCTCGTGAATCGCAACTCTGCCAGTAATCTGCCCCGTTACCTCTTCCGGTAGATGTCGTCCAGTGTGATCAGGGATACGCCGGGGACAGCGGCTGAGCGGAGTTCGTCGGTGAACCCGCTGCCTGAATAGCACGCGAGCACGCAGTCCCTCGTGTCGAAGTTCACCGCGAGCAGGTCACGGGCGCGGCGCAGCCGCTCCACGTGCCGCGCCCCCATGACCTCGCCCCACTTGGCTTCCCCGAGCGAGACGATCTTCCTGGCCTCACCCGGCGCGGCGGGGGCGAACACAAC
>DAHWEX010000720.1 GCA_027326205.1 Actinomycetota bacterium | reverse complement strand
CTGGTGCCGACGATGCGGTGGCGTGGTACTCGCCCACCGGCTTGCCGGTGAAGTTGTCCCAGGTGGCGTACTTGGCATCCCACCGTATGCCCGGGACGAGCTCGTCGACGAAGGCGAAGTCGCTGTTCATCGCTTCTTGCCGGAAAGGGTCAGCCGCACGAGCCGGTCGATGACGTCGGCCATGGGCAGGCCCGCAGCGTGCCGATCTTGCGGAACAAGATGATGATGGCTTCCTGCGCCGCGTCCTCGGCGTCCTCCGGGCTCGCGCACAGCGTGTAGGCCAAACGGGTCACATGCGGGTGAGCATCGCACACCAGCGCGCGGATCGCCGCCTGGTCACCCTGCTGCGCCAGCCAGACCAACTGGCTGTCGCCCCAGCTACCGTTCATCGGCAAACCCCGGTCAGTCGCAGTGCCGTCCTCGCAGCCGGCGCACGGCACCGTTTCGTCGTTCACGTATAGAAGCGCATCCCGGACCCGAAAAGGATTCATCAGGCTCCCCGGCCGGGCTCCGGGACCGGTCAGCCGGTGCCGCCGGTACCCGGCCGCCTACATCGCGTGGAGTAGGCGGGCCCGCGTCGAACGCATCCGGTGTCCGACGCGCCGGAGGCACCCGGCTCCGTACGCTCCGGGGCATGGAGACAGCCATCGCCCTGGACAGGGCGACGAAGCGGTTCGGCGGGATCACCGCCGTCGACGGGCTCAGCCTGGAGATCGGGCGCGGCTCAACGGTGGCGCTGCTCGGCGCGAACGGCGCCGGGAAGAGCACCACGGTAGGCATGCTGATGGGCCTGCTGCAGCCCGACGCCGGGCGGGTGACCGTCGCGGGGCGCCCGCCCCGGCAGGCGGTGGCGGAGGGGCGGATCGCCGCCATGTTGCAGGACAGCGGGCTGATGCCCGGCGTCACCGCGGCCGAACTGGTCGGCCTGGCCCGGCGGATGTACCCCGCGCCGCTGCCCACGGCGGAGGCCCTGGAGCTCGCCGGACTGCGCGAACTGGCGGGCCGCCGCGTGGAGCGGATGTCCGGCGGACAGGCCCAGCGGCTGAAGTTCGCGCTCGTGGCGGTCGCCGGGGCGCAGACGATGCTGCTTGACGAACCGACCCGGGCGCTGGACGTCCAGGGGAGGCGCGAGTTCTGGGCGGCGATGCGCAACTGCGCGGCGGCCGGGCGGACCATCCTCTTCGCCACTCACTACCTCGATGAGGTCGAGGAGAACGCCGACCGCGTCGTCGTCCTGGCCCGCGGCCGGGTCGCCGCGGACGGCGACCCCGCGCGCATCCGCGAGGCAGGCGGCCGGGCGGTGGTGCGCTTCCGCCGCCCCGCGGACGAGGCGCTGCCGGCCCTGCCGGGAGAGGTCGCCGACGAGCGCGGCTGGACGACCGTGCGCACTTGCGCGCCCGACGACGTGGTGCGCCGCCTCGCCGCCTCCGATGTCGCGTGGAGCGACCTGCGCGTCTCCCCGCCCAGCCTGGACGAGTCCTTCCTCGCCCTCACCACCACCGCCAGCCCGCTCGCCGAGGAGGCTCGGGTCCGATGACGCTCTACCTTTTCCGCCTCGAATGCCTGCGGATGCTGCGCGACCCGCGCTACCTCGCGCTCGCCGTCGTCGCGCCGATCGGCTTCTACCTGCTGTTCGCCAGCCTCTTCGGCGGCGCTCCGGCCCAGCCCGGCGAGCTCAGGGACACCGTGGAGATCATGGTGGCCATGGCCGCCTACGGCGCGATCTGGGGCGCCCTGTCCGCGACCGGGCCGCGGCTCGCGCACGAGCGCGCCAGCGGCTGGCTGGACCAGTTGCGAGCGATGCCGGTGACGGCGCGCCAGTTGCTCACCGCGAAGATCGCCGCCGGGCTGACGGTCGCGCTGCCCGCGCTCGTGCTGGTCTGCGGCACGGCCGTGGTGGCTAAGGACGTGCGGCTTGAGGCCTGGCAGTGGGCCGTGCTCATGCTCGCTATGTGGCTCGGCACGCTCCCGTTCGCGCTGCTCGGCGTGATGGTCGGGATGCTGGTCGGGCCGGAGGCGGCGTTCCCGCTGAGCTACGGCCTGTACATGGCCGCCTCCGCGCTCGGCGGGCTATGGGTGCCGCCGGCGCACCTGTCGGCGCCGCTGCTAGATGTCGCGCGCACGCTACCGACCTACCGGCTCGCGGACCTCGGCTGGCGGATCGCCGCCGGGCACCCGCCCGCCGTCGCCGACGTCGCGGTGCTGGCGGCCTGGTCCGCGGGCCTCGCGGCGCTCACCGTCCTCGTGCAAGGCCGCCGGCAAGGCAGGCTGCGACGGACCCGGGCCGGGATCGCCGCTGCCGCACCCGTCGGCTGACCATCTACGCTGGCATCGTGGTCAACGTCTGGAACCGGCTGCTCACGGCTACGCCGTCCACCGTGCCGACCGCGGTGGACGCGCTGGCCGTCGGGCCGGTTGCCCTGTTCGCCTGCTTCGGGGTCTGGGCGGAGCAGCACTACGCCACGCGGAGCTACCCGTGGGCGCCCGGCGCCTACCTGCTCGTGCTCGCGGCGGCCGTTCCGCTGCTGTGGCGCCGGGGCCGGCCCGTCCTCGCGGCCGGACTGTGCGTGGCCGCGGTGACGGCCTACCATTTCGCCGGGTACCCGGGGCTGGCCCCGGCCGTCCTGATCTTCCTCGCCTGCGCGGGCCTCGGGCTGTACTGCGAGCGCCGCGGCCTGCTCTACGGGCTGCTGGCCACGGCGGCCATCTGGCTCCTGCCCACGGTGCCGCCCAGCTCGCTGCGGTGGTACGCGCTCGACGTCTCGATGCCCGCCCTCGCCTACGGCGCCGTCTCCGTCGTCGCGCACTCGGCCCGCCGCCGGCGGCTTGAGCACCACGCGCGGCTGCGGGAAGAGGCCGCCGCCGCCGAGGATCGCCTCGGCCGCCGCCTGGCCGAGGAGCGGCTGCGGATCGCCAGGGAACTGCACGACGTGCTAGCCCACACCATCTCCGTTGTCGCCGTGCAGAGCAACGTCGCCCTGGACGCGCTCGCTGCCGCCCCCCCGGAAACGGGCGAGGCGCGCGAGGCGATGCTGCTGGTACGCGGAGCCGCCCGGCAGGCGATGCCGGAACTGCGCGCGGCGCTCGACCTGCTGCGCGGGCGGGCCGCCCAGGCCGACGGCCGCCCGCAGCCCGGCCTCGGCCAGCTGGGCGAACTGACCGCCCAGTTCCGTGAGAGCGGACTCAACGTGGAGGTGAGCCTGCCCGCCGACGCACAGGCGCTGACCCCGCTCGTGCAGTTGACGGTCTACCGGATCACCCAGGAGGCGCTCACCAACACCCTGCGCCACGCGGGGGCGACCCGCGCCGCCGTCACGCTAGCCCGCGCGGGCGGCACCACCCTGCTGCAGATCGAAGACGACGGCACCGGTTCCCCGGGGGCCCCGGCGGCCCCGGGGGCTGGCGGCTTCGGCCTGCTGGGCATGGCCGAGCGAGCCGAGGCGCTCGGCGGCCGCGTCGAGGCCGGCCCGCTCGCGACGGGCGGCTGGCTGGTCCGCGCCGAGATTCCCTCGGACATCCCGTGATCCGCGTCCTGATCGCGGACGACCAGGCCCTGGTCCGGGCCGGCTTCCGCGCGCTGCTTGACCGCGCCGAGGACATCGAGGTGGCCGGCGAGGCCGCCGACGGCGTGGCCGCCGTCGCCCAGGCCGCCCGGCTGCGACCGGACGTGGTGCTGATGGACGTGCGGATGCCGTTGCTTGACGGCATCGCCGCCACCGAGCGCATCGTCGCCGACCCCGCGCTGTCCGCCACGCGCGTCATCGTGGTGACCACCTTCGAGCTGGACGAGTACATCCACCGCGCGCTGCGCGCGGGCGCCAGCGGCTTCCTGCTCAAGGACCTGGACCCGGACGAGCTGCGCCGCGCCGTCCGCGTCGTGGCGGCGGGCGAGGCGCTGCTCGCCCCGAGCGTCACCCGGCGCCTGATCGGCACCTTCACCCGGCGCGGCACCGCGCTGCCGTCCGAGCTCGCCGCGGCGGGAGCCACGCTGACGGACCGTGAGCGCGAGGTCGTGGCCCTGGTCGGCCGCGGGTGCAGTAACGAGGAGATCGCCGCCTCGCTCGTCATCTCCCCCGCCACGGCCAAGACCCATGTCTCGCACGCCATGAGCAAGCTCGGTTCGCGCGACCGGGCCCAGCTCGTCGTCTTCGCCTACCAGACGGGCCTGGTCTGAGGCGAAGAACGTGCACGCGCCCAAGTTCCACCGGGACATGCCATCGCGCTTCGCGGTCATCCCGCGCCGCGGCGGCACGGACCAGGTCCGCTGGTTCGAGGCCGAGGCCACCTACGCCCTGCACTTCGTCAACGCCTACGAAGACGGCGACGAGATCATCCTCGAC
>DAHWEX010000719.1 GCA_027326205.1 Actinomycetota bacterium | reverse complement strand
CCGACTCGCGCCACCCGCCGGTCGGCCCCCAGGCCGCCTGCAGGTCGCGCGGCTCGGTCACGGCGTGGCAGTGCGAGCAGGTCAGCAGCGGCAGGAAGTCCCGCCCGCACCGCGTGTGGTGCAGCGGCGGGGTGGCGTAGGCGTGCCGCGTCACCTGGGCGCGCTCCCAGCCCCAGATGGAAACCAGGATCGGCCAGGTCGACCGGCCGCGCTCGGTGAGCACGTACTCCGCGCGTACCGGGTGCTGCTGGTACACGCGCTTGTCCACGAGTTGCTCATGGGCCAGCGTCTCCAGCCGGCTGGAGAGCACCGCGTGCGAGATCGGCAGCGCGGCCCGGAACTCCGAGTAGCGGGTGAGGCCCTGCAGCATGAGCCGCAGCAGGAACAGTGACCATTCGTCACCGAGCAGGCCGAACCCGCGGGCCAGGGCGTTGGGCACGGCCTCGGCCCGCCCGGCCCTGGGAGCGGTTCCGGCGCTGCCTGCGGTGGTCACGCATAGCAGGATACGACCGCCGGGCGCGCCGCGCGGCGGTCCTCGCCGCCGCTCCGCTCTTCCATTGAAGTAACTCTGTTTATTGGAGTAATGTGAACGGCGAGTCACCGGGACAGATGGAGGCGCGGCTTGGGAGAGGCATTCGTCTACGAGGCGGTCCGCACCCCGCGGGGCCGGGTCAGGCGGGACGGCGGCACGCTGGCCGGCGTCCCCGCCTACCAGCTCTTCGCCGGGCTGCTGACCGAACTGACCGCGCGCGGCGTCCCCGCCGGCGCGGTGCAGGACGTGATCGCCGGCGTCAGCACGGTGCACGGCGAGCAGGCCGCGGACGTCCCGCGGCTGGCGGTCATGGCGGCCGGCTGGCCGGACACCGTCCCCGGCGGCATGGTGTCCCGCATGTGCACGTCGGGCCTGGACGCCCTGGCCGCCGGGGCGGCCCAGGTCAAGTCCGGCATGGTGGACGTCGTCGTGGCCGGCGGGGCCGAGTCGATGTCGCGGGTCCCGATGTTCAGCGACCGGCCCGCGTTCGCGACGGAGGAACCGCTCGGCGAGCTGACCGGGTTCGTCACCATCGGGGTGTCGGCCGACCTGACCGCGGCCAGGCACGGCTTCACCCGCCGGGACCTGGACGCCTGGGCGGTCCGCTCGCACCAGCGCGCGGCGGCGGCGCCGCCCTGGGAGTCGGTCGTCCCGGTGCGCCGCGACGGCGAGACCCTGCTCGCCGCGGACGAGGGCGCCCGGGCGGGGACCACGATGGAATCGCTCGCCGCCCTCCCGCCGCTGTTCGGCGCGGACCCGCTGTGGGCGCGGGTCGAACGGCGCTTCCCCGGGTTCACCCGGCCCGCCGAGGGCCTGCACACCGTGGCCACCTCGCCGCAGTTGTGCGACGGCGCGTCGGCGGCGGTGCTCGGGTCGCGGGCCGCGCAGTCGGTGCTCGGGCGCGCCCCCGTCGGCCGCATCGCCGCCTGGGCGCACACGGCGGTGCGCTCCCCGGGCCTGGACGGCACCGTCGAGGCCGCCCGGCTGGCCATGGAGCGGGCCGGCCTCGCGCCCGCCGACATCGACGTGGCCGAGTTCAACGAGTCCTTCGCGGTGACCCCGCTGCTGCTCATCCGCGAGCTCGGCATCGATCCCGAGCGGGTCAACGTCTGCGGCGGCGCGGTCGCCGTCGGGCACCCGCTCGGCGCGAGCGGGGGGATCCTGCTCGCCAACGCCCTGGAACTGCTCGGCCGGCGCGGCGGCCGGCACGCGCTGCTCGTCATCCCGGCGGCCCTCGGCGTCTCGATGGCGCTGGTGGCGGAGAGGCTGGGCTGAGATGGCCTACCGGGTCGTGCAGTGGGCCACCGGGGCGATGGGCAAGGCCGTGCTGCGCGCGCTCATCGACCACCCGGGCACCGAGGTGGCGGGCGTGTACACCTACGGCGGCCGCAAGGCAGGCCGCGACGCCGGCGAACTGGCCGGCCGCCCGCTCACCGGGGTGCTCGCGACCAGCGACGTGGCCGAGATCCTGGCCCTGGACGCGGACGTGGTGGTGCACGCGGGGCGGATCGGCCCCTACGGCAGTCACGACGACGACTTCGTCCGGCTCCTTGAGTCGGGCAAGAACGTCCTCACGATCAACGGCTACAGCCACCCCGCCTACTGGCCGGCGCGACGTACCGAACGGCTGCGGGCCGCCTGTGACGCCGGCGGCGCCACCTTGATGGCGGCCGGCCTCAACCCGGGCTTCATCGCCGAGCAGGTCGCCGCCGTGGCCACCGGCGTCTGCCTGTCGGCCGAGCACATCGAGATCACCGAGGCGGCCGACGCGACCGAGGTGCGCGACCCGGCCTACCTGTTCGGCACCCTCGGCTTCGGCGCCGACCCGGCGGCCTTCGACCTGGGCGGTGCCGCCCAGGGGCCGGCCGCCTTCCTCGACGGGATGTACACCGAGACGCTCGCGGCGGTCGCCTTCCGCCTGGGGATGACCCTGGAGCGGGTGGAGACCGAGCACGCGGTCCACCCGGCCGCCGCCGACATCGAACTGCCCGCCGGCGTGGTCCGCCGCGGCACCGTCAGCCACACCAACTGGCGGTGGCACGGCATCGTCGGCGGCGAGCGCCGCCTCACCATGTCCATCCACTGGTACGTGGAGACCGCGCACGTCGGCGACCCACACCCGCCGCTGTGGTCGGTCAAGGTCACCGGGCACCCGGGCATCGAGATCACGGTCCGGCTGGCCAAGCACCCCGCCGACCGGAGCCGGATGAGTGCTGAGCAGTACGCCGTGGCCGGCCAGGTGATCAACGCGATCCCGTACGTCGTGGCCGCCAGCCCCGGCCTGCTGACCCGCCCGCTAGCGACCCCGGCCCGCGACGACTACCTGACGTTCATCCCCGGGGCAGACTCCTCGGCCTCCCCGGCACCCGCCCCCGCCGAGCCCTGACCGACGGCCGCCAGCGTCCCCGCCCAGAACTACCAGTCATGTCCCCTTGTCAGTCCCCACCCGCCCGGGGGCCACACCAGCCTACGGTTTAGGTCCGACAAACGATCTTCGAAACGACGCTGGCCTGCACTTTCCGCCCGGAAGCGGCACGCCCAGTGTATCCGCAGGCGGCCAGGTGGCGCTCTCGCGGAGGCTGAAGGCCCAAGCTCCGACTCCCCATCCGCCAGGCGATACCCCCCTTGGGTATCGAACAAGGATTGCGGGTCATCCGCGGCGCTATTAGCCGCGGATGACCCGCAATCACGGCCGGGGCCGGTTCGACGCGGCGTTTCATGACCGGATGAGGGACATGTCCGCCCGGCCCGCGGCCGGCTGGCCGCGGGCCCGCGGCCAGTCCGAGATCTTCCGCGACCCCGGCAGTTCAACGTCTGGCGGTCGAACCGACGGCGGACTCCCGGCCAGGGCCCCGGATCAGGGCCCCCGGATCAGCTCGGCCGGGACCTGCGCGGCGGCAGCGGGAAGAAGCCGCTGGTCCGGGCGAGGTAGGCGGCGTAGGCGTCGCCCTTGCTGCGCAGCATCCGCCGTTCGAGCAGCGCCTTGCCGCTGAACTTGAGCAGCAGCACGGTCATGAGCGCCGGCGAGAACACGGTGGCCAGCCCGACCGGGCTACCCAGCGCGAGCAGCCACAGGCCCGTCCAGACGCAGGAGTCGCCGAAGTAGTTCGGGTGCCTGGTCCACGCCCACAGTCCCCGGTCCATGACCTTGCCGCGGTTGGCCGCCTCCGCCTTGAACCGGGTGAGCTGCCAGTCGCCGACCGCCTCGAAGGCGAGGCCGACGGCCCACACGACCAGGCCGATGACGCCGAGCGGGCCAAGCGGCGCGTGCTCGTACATGGCCGCCTGCACCGGGACCGACACCAGCCACATCAGCACGCCCTGCAGGCCGTAGACCTTGCGGACCAGGAACGCGACCAGGTTGCCCTGCCGGTGCCGCAGGAGGGCGGTGTAGCGGGGATCCTCGCCGTGGCCCAGATTGCGGCGGCCGATGTAAGCGCCGAGCCGCAACCCCCAGGCCGCCGTCGCGATCAGCACCACGAGCCGCCGGGCGCCGTCGCCGCCCGCGCCGGCCGACAGCCCGTAGCTGACCGCGGCGATGACCGCGAACCCGGGACCCCAGGCGATGTCGATGATGGACTGGTTCCTGATCGCGATCGCGACGGTCATCAGCGCCGCCATCACCGCCACCACGGCGGCCGCGGTGACGCCGAGGTTCACGCCGAAGTCACCCCAGGGAAACGCCATCATGCCCCTTTCGTAGTCGCCTGCCCGGTCACGCTGGGCCCGTCACACTGGGCCCGTCACACTGTGCCCGTCACACTGGGCCCGTCAGGCCAGGTCGGCCGCGAGGCTCTGGAAGGCGTCCTGTGCCTCGGCGAACGTGTGCCGTGCGCCCTCCCGGCTCTCCTTGAGCAGGCCGGCCAGTTCCTCGGGCTCGAGGTCGCCGCCGGGGAACCGGGCCGTCGCGCCCTCGGACGTCTCCGCGTACCGGACGCCGTCGGCGCCGGCCACCACGGTCATGCCGTTGAGCTGGCCGCGCGGGTGAACGAGGGCGGCCGCTACCGGCGCCACCGACTCCGCCGCCATCAGGGCAGCGTACCGCTGGTCCATGCCGTGCGCCGTCATCTGGGTGGTGGCGTAGGGGAGCAGCGTGTTGGTGTAGACGCCGCGCGGCGCGCCCTCGACCGCGACGGTCTTGGCCAGCGCGATGACCGCGCCCTTGCTCGCCGCGTAGGCGGACACGGTCGGCTCGCCGTACAGGCCCGCGGTCGACGCCACCATGAGAATGCGGCCGTGGCCGGCCGCCCGCATGACTCGCGCCGCGGCGGAGGCGACGAGCACCGTGCCGAGCACGTTCACCTCCAGCACCTGACGGAAGTTGTCCGGCGTGGCCTTGTGGAACATCTGCGGCCCGCTGATCCCGGCGCTGGTGACGAGGATGTCGAGGCGGCCCCATGCGTCGAGCGCGCACGCCACCATCGTCTGCGCCGCGGCCGGGTCCTCGACCGCGCCGTGATGGGCGAGCGCGGTGCCGCCGGCGGCACGGATCTCCGCCACCACGTGGTCGGCCGGGCCGAGGCCGCCGGCGTCGACCTCCCGGTTACGGTTGTTGACGACCACGCGGACGCCCCGCCGCGCGAGGTCAAGGGCGAACGCGCGGCCGAGCCCCTTGCCGCCGCCGGTGACGACGGCGACCCGGTCGCCCCAGTCACCCGCTGCCTGCGCGTGTCCCGTCACCGGCGTCCTCTCCTTCCCTGGATTCTCTGTTAGTTGTAGTGTAGTTTTGCCGGAGCGGCAAGCGTCAGGCGCGCCCGTGCGGCAAGCGCCGCGCGAGCGTGGAAGGGAGCAGGATCTGATGGCTCAGCCGGACGTCTGGGTACTCGGCGGCTACCAGTCGGACTTCGCCAGGAACCTGCACCGGGAGGGCAGGGACTTCGCCGACCTTGCCGGGGAAGTAGTCGAGCAGACGCTGGCCGCCGCCTCGGTCGACGCGGGGCAGATCGGGGTGGTCCACGTCGGCAACGCCTTCGGCCAGTTGTTCGCCGGCCAGGGACACCTCGGTGCGATGCCGGCCACCGTCCATCCCGGCCTGTGGGGCGTGCCCGCCTCGCGCCACGAGGCGGCCTGCGCCTCGGGCAGCATCGCCGTGCTGGCGGCCATGGCCGACCTGCGGGCGGGCCATTACGACGCCGCGCTCGTGCTCGGCCTCGAACTGGAGAAGACGGTGAGCGGCGACCAGGCGGCCAGGCACCTCGGCGCGGCCGCGTGGATCGGCCACGAGGGCGCGGACGCGACCTTCATGTGGCCCTACATGTTCGACAAGATCCTCGACGAGTACGACCGCCGCTACGGCGTCGACCAGGCCCACCTGACCCGGATCGCCGAGGTCAACCTCGGCAACGCCAGGCGCAACCCGAACGCCCAGACCCGCGGCTGGACCGTGCCCGACCTGGGGCCGGGCGGCGACCCGGCCGCGAATCCCCCGGTCGAGGGCCGGATCAGGCGGTTCGACTGCAGCCAGGTCACCGACGGCGGTGCGGGCGTGGTGCTCGTCTCCGCGCAGTTCCTCGCCCGCAACCCGGGGGCCAGGCCCATCGCCAGGATCGCGGGCTGGGGCCACCGCACCGTCGGCATCGGGCTCGCGGGCAAGCTCGAGCGCTCCGCCGGCCAGCCGTACGTCATGCCGCACCTGCGGCAGGCGGTGCACGACGCCTTCGGCCGCGCGCGGGTGACCCTGGACGACATCGGCGCCCTGGAGACGCACGACTGCTTCACCCCCAGCGAGTACCTCGCCATCGACCACATCGGCCTGACCGGGCCCGGCGAGTCGTGGAAGGCGGTCGAGGACGGCGAGATCGAGATCGGCGGCCGGCTGCCGGTCAACCCGAGCGGCGGCCTGATCGGCGGTGGCCACCCCGTCGGCGCCTCCGGCGTCCGCATGCTCCTCGACGCCAGCAAGCAGGTCAGCGGTACGGCCGGCGGTTACCAGGTAGAGGGGATCGACACCGCCGCTACCCTCAACTTCGGCGGGTCCACCGCCACGACGGTCAGCTTCGTGGTGACCGCGAGCTAGCCGGGCGGCCCACCGCGCCACCGGACATCATGGAGCACCCCCGGACACCCCTGGGCACCCCCAGTGTCACCGAGCGTCACCGAGAGGAACCACCGTGAATGTCGAGCTGGTCGGCCGCATCCTGTCGACCCTGCCGGAAGACGACGACCACCCCTACCGGACGGGTCCCTGGCGCCCGCAGACCAGCGAGTGGAACGCCGACGACCTCGCGGTGGTGCGAGGCGAGATCCCGGCCGACCTTGACGGCGTCTACCTCCGCAACACGGAGAACCCCGTCCACCCGGCCAAGAAGTTCTACCACCCGTTCGACGGCGACGCGATGGTGCACGTGGTCGGGTTCCGCGACGGCCGGGCGTTCTACCGCAACCGCTTCGTCCGGACCGACGGGCTGCGGGCCGAGATGGAATCGGGCGGGGCGCTGTGGGCGGGCATCTCCGAGCCGCCGACGATCGCCGACCGGGACGGCTGGGGCGCGCGCACCCGGATGAAGGACGCGTCGAGCACCGACGTGGTGGTGCACCGGGGCGTCGCCCTGACCAGCTTCTACCAGTGCGGCGACCTGTACCGGCTCGACCCGTTCTCGCTGCGGGACCTGGGCAAGGAGAGCTGGAACGGGCGTTTCCCGGTGGACTGGGGCGTGTCGGCGCACCCGAAGGTCGACGAGCGCACCGGCGAGATGCTGTTCTTCAACTACAGCAAGGAAGCACCGTACCTGAAGTACGGTGTCATCGACCAGGGCAACGACCTGGTCCACTACGTGGACGTCCCGCTGCCCGGCCCGCGCCTGCCGCACGACATGGCCTTCACCGAGAACTACGCGATCCTCAACGACTTCCCGCTGTTCTGGGACGAGGCGCTGCTGGCGAAGAACGTGCACGCGCCCAAATTCCACCGGGACATGCCATCGCGCTTCGCGGTCATCCCGCGCCGCGGCGGCACGGACCAGGTCCGCTGGTTCGAGGCCGAGGCCACCTACGCCCTGCACTTCGTCAACGCCTACGAAGACGGCGACGAGATCATCCTCGAC
>DAHWEX010000712.1 GCA_027326205.1 Actinomycetota bacterium | reverse complement strand
CGTTGCCGTTGGCGAGCTGCGCGCAGCGGCCGCCGTAGGAGGTCGCCTGGCGAATGCCCCGCCAGGGCTGGGCCGGCCGGGGCGCCGCCCAGCGCAGCGCGCCGACCGGCGGCGCCGCGTACGGGACGCCGAGGAACTGGTCGGTCCCCTCGGCGGACATGCCCTCGACCAGGCCCTTGTCGGTCCGGACGATGAGCCCGTGGCCGCCGTGCGCCGCGGCCGCCTGGGCGGCCCCGGCGGCGGGGGCGGCCGCCGCCGTGGTCGCCCCGGTGACCAGGGCCGAGGTGGCGAGCAGGAGGCCCGCCGCGATCCCGCGTAGCTTCACCGGGTTACCTCCACGTGTGCGGTGAGCGGCAGGCTGGCCGAGGAGTCGCCGACCATCAGGGCGTAGGAGCCGGGGCTGACCTGCCAGTGGCCGTTCCACCAGGCGAGGTCGGCGCGGGAGACGGAGAAGGTCACCCGGGTGGTCTGGCCGGGTCGCAGCGTCACCCGCTGGTAGCCCTTGAGCTGCTCCGCGGGCTCGCCGGTCGCGGCCGGGTCGCCGACGTAGAGCTGGGCCACGTCCGCGCCGGGGCGCCGCCCGGTGTTGGTGACGTCGGCGCTGACCTGGTAACCGCCGTCGCGGCCGTGCCGCACGGCCAGGTGCGAGTACGCGAAGGAGGTGTAGGACAGGCCGTACCCGAACGGGAACAGCGGGGTGATGCCCTTGGTCGTGTACCAGCGGTAGCCGACCAGCACGCCCTCCGAGTACTGCACGGTCCCGTTGGTCCCCGGCCACTGCGCGGCCGTGCTCGCGGGCACCTGCGCGAGCGACCGCGGGAAGGTGACCGGCAGCTTCCCGGACGGGTTCACGTCGCCGAAGAGCACGGCGGCGATCTCGTTGCCGTCGTTTTGCCCCGGGTACCAGGCTTCGACGACGCCCTTGACCTGGCTCAGCCACGGCATCGTCACCGCCGAGCCGGTGTTGAGCACCACCACGGTGTCCGGGTTGGCGGCGGCGACGGCCTCGATGAGCTGGTTCTCGCTGGCGGGCAGGTCGATGGTGGCGAGGTCGGCGCCCTCGGTCTCGTAGTTGCCCGCGAACACCACCGCGACCTTGGCCGCCCGCGCCGCGGCCACGGCCTGGCCGAGCAGGTCCGCGGGCGGCTGCCAGCCGAGGGTGACGCCGTCGGTGCCGAACGGGATCGAGTCGGCGTAGTTCACCGCGATCGTGTCGGTTCCCGCCGGGAGCGTGACGGTGGCCCGTGAGACGCCGCCGAAGGAGGTCCTGCTGGCGAACACGGCGGTGCCGTTGACCGTGACCGAGGCGGTTCCGGTCAGCGAGAGCGACAGCGCGTAGCTTCCGGTGGCGGGCAGCGTGATCGTGCCGGCCAGCGACGCCGACCAGCCCGAGGCGTTGACGCCGGCCGCGGGCGACTTGCCGCCCCAGGTCAGCGCCAGGTCCGGGACCTTCCCGGTCGCCGCCGGCGTGCCGGCGAGCGTGGTGTTGTTGTAGTACGTCGCGGTCAGCCCGTCCGGGAACGCGGACGCGGGCACGGCGGCCAGGGCGCCCTGTGCCGGGATGTCGCCCTGCGCGTAGCTGACGCTGACCCCGGCCGCGGCGGCGCGCTGGGTGATGCCCTGGGCCGGCGTCACCGTGTACGGCGCGATCACGCCCGCGCTCCCGCCGCCGGACGTCAGCGCGTACTGCCCGGCGTCACTGCCGATCACCGCGATGCTCCGGTCGGGCCGCGCGCTCAGCGGCAGCACGTTCCCGTCGTTCTTCAGCAGCACCGTGCCGGCCTCGGCGACGTCCTGGCCGGTCCGCGCGTGCGCCGGCGTGGTGACGGTGTCGGTCAGCGCCCCGGTCCGCGGGTGGTCGAACAGGCCGAAGCCAAACATCTCGCGCAGGATCCGGGACACCATGTCGTTCAGCGCGGACACCGGCACCTGGCCAGCCTGGACGGCCGCCTTGAGCGGCGCGCCGTAGTAGTCGGTGCCGAACAGGGCGCCGCCGGGCATGGACAGGTCAAGGCCGGCCAGCGCGGAGGCGACGGTGGAGTGCGTCGCGCCCCAGTCGGAGGTGACGAAGCCGGAGAAGCCCCACTGCTTGTCGAGGATGCCGAGCGCCTGGTTGTTCTGGCAGGCGTACTGGCCGTTGATGGTCGAGTAGCTGCACATCACCGACGCGGCCCCGCCCTGCGTCACCGCCGCGTAGAACTGCGGCAGGTAGATCTCCCGCATCGCCCGCTGGCTGACGACCGCGTCGTCGGCCGCCGTGTTGCGGTTGGTCTCCTGGTTGTAGACCGCGTAGTGCTTGACCTGCGCCATCACGCCCTGGCTCTGCACGCCCCGGATGTAGCCGACGGCGGTCTGGCCGGACAGGTAGGGGTCTTCGCCGTAGCTCTCGAACGCCCGGCCCCAGCGCGGGTCGCGGACGATGTTCACGGTCGGGCCGAGGTTGACGTCGGCGCCCTTGCCGCGTTCCTCACTGCCGACCACCGCGCCGTACTGCCGGGCGAGGGCGGGGTCGAAGGCCGCGGCGAGCGCCACCGGGGCGGGCAGCTGCGTCACCCCGGTCACGCCGTCCGCCACCCCCTGCGGCCCGTCTTCCAGGTGGAGCGCGGGAATGCACAGCCGCGGGTTCGCCGCGACGGTGCCGACGTAGCCCGCCTCGCCGGAGGCGTACCCGGTGCCGTCGACCATGGCGAGCTTGTCATCGAGGGTCATCTGGGCGAGGAGCTCGGCGGCCCGGACGGCGGCCGGGGCCCTGGAGCCGACCCACGGGCAGGCGGTGGCGGTAGCGGCGGTGGTGGCGGCCGCGGCCTGCCCGCCGCCGGTCGCCCCGGTGAGTGCGAACGCGGAGCACAGCAGGCCGGCCGCGGCGGCCGCGGCGGTAACGCCGCGGGCACCCCGCCTGCGGGAGAAATCGGGAGTCACGCGTCCCTCCAGCGCTTGGTGGCAGCGGCGTGTCACGCCGCTACCGGGACCTTCTGGCAATTCTGGAAACTTGTCAAGAAATGAATGAAAAAGTCATGAGAGCCGGATATATACGTCGATTCCGAACAAATTCTGGCGATAGCTACGGGTAATTCGGCCGGAAAATCGTTAGTATTCGAGCATGCGGCCACGCGTCAGGGCGGACGTGCCCGTCACCAGGTCGACCAGGACCCTCGTGCTGACGGCGCTGCGGGCGCGCGGTCCGATGAGCCGCGCGGACCTGGCCCGCTACGCGGGCGTCGCGCCGTCCACCGTCAGCGGGCTGGTCCAGGAACTGCTCGCGGCCGGCCTGGTGGTGACCGCGCCGCACTCCGGCGGCGCCGCGCAGCGGGGCCGCCCGGGGCTGAGCCTGACGCTGAACCCGAGGCTCGGCGCGGTGGCGGGCGTGGAGTTCTGCTTCGACCGGCTCCGCGTGCTGCTGTGCGACCTCGCCCACAACGTCATCGGCACGGCCCGGTGCGAGCTGCCGTACGCGCACGGCAGCGGGATCGCACTCGCCGCGGCGGAGAAGCTGGTCGGCGAGGCGCTAGCCGCCGCGGGCCTGCGCCGGGACGCGCTGGTCGCGGTCGGCGTCTCGGTGCCCGGCCCGGTTAGCAGGCACCCGGACGCGGTCACGCCGTCGGCCATCCTGCCCGGCTGGCACGGCGTGACCGCGGCCGAGATCGCCGCCGGGCTCGGCGTCGCGGTGAGCATCGACAACGACTCCAACCTGGCCGCGCTGGGCGAGCACCGGTGGGGCGCGGGCCGCGGCTGCGCCGACAGCGTGACGCTGAAGTTCCACTACGGCATCGGCTGCGGCCTGTTCGCCAACGGCGCGCTCATCCGGGGCCGCGGCGGCGCGGGCGAGATCGGCCACGTCACCGTCGACCAGCGCGGACCGCTGTGCCGGTGCGGGAAACGGGGCTGCCTGGAAACCTACGCGGCGATCTCCGCGATCACCGACGCGCTGCGCCCGCGGCACGGCACGCTGACGCTGCCGGAGCTGATGCGGCTGCTCGCCGCCCGCGACCCGGGCGCGGTGCGGGTGGTCGGCGACGCCGCCGAGCTCATCGGCACGCACCTGGCCACCGTCTGCAACCTGCTCGCGCCGCAGCGGGTCATCGTGACCGGCCCGATGGCCCAGGCCGGCGACCTCGTCCTCGAACCGATCAGGACCGCCATCAGGCGGCACACCGCCCCCAACCCGGTCCCGGAGGTGGTCCTCGGCTCCCTCGGCGGCCGCAATACCGCGCTCGGCGCCATCGCCCTGGCCCTCGACGAGACCGGCTGGCTCCCGGCGAAGCGGCCGCGCGGCTGAGCCGCGCGGTCAAAGGTCAACGTCAAGGTCGTAACGTCAAGGTCCTGCCGAACGGGCCGTGGCTGCGCGGATCCCGTCAGCAGTCACCGTGGGCGGAGCGGTAGTCCGGCGGCGGGGCCGTCTGCACGTAACCGCTGCCCTGCGGCACCAGGTACAGCGAGATCTGCCAGGTGTTGCAGGCCTGGCCGTCGATGCTGTCCGACGGGTCCTGCCGGCTGGTGAACGACAGGTTCACGGTGACGTCCCCGCCGCCGGTGTCCTGGATGCCGGTCAGCACCTCGTTCGAGTCCTTCGTCGTGGCGTAACCGGAGTCGAAGGAGGCCTGCGACTCGCCGGCCTGCTCCTGCCCGTCGAGCAGGTTGTAGTAGGCGTTGTAGTCGTGCGCGTTGATCGCGTTGAAGTAGCGGACCACGTACGCCAGCACCCCGGGCTCGGCGGGGTCGCTCGCGGCCGCGGTTGCCACCCGCACCGGTCCCGTGCGGGTCGGACTCGGTGACGGCGACGGGCTCGCGCTCGCGCTCGGGGACGCGGTGCCGCTCCCGGTCGGCGCGGCCGGCGTCGTCGCCGCGGCGGTGGTACGGGTGGTCACCGGGCCGGCGGACCGGCTCGCCGCCGGCGTCGACGGCCGCTGCGCGCGGGTGAGCGCGTACGCGCCGCCGCCCGCGCCGAGCACCACGAGCACCGCGATCAGGACGAAGATCCACCTACCGCGGCGCGTCGGCCGTTGCCCCTGGTCGCCGGTCCACGGCGGCTGCGGCGGCGGGAACGGCGGCTGCGGTGACTGGGGCGGCTGCGGCGGGAACGGTGACTGCGGCGGCGGGAACGCGGGACCTGCCGCGGCGGGCGCGGCGGGCGGCACGGGCGGCGGCGACGCGTACCCGGCGGCGAACCCGGCCGTGCGCGCGGGGCCGGTCGTCACCGTGTTTTCCCACCCGGACCACTCTTCCCACTGGCCCGCGGGCTCAGCCGCGGGCTCGGTCGTCGGCTCGGTCGCGGGTTCGCCGGGCGGGGCGGCCGTCACGTCGGCCGCGGGCGGCGGCTCCCAGCCCGCGACGGCCGTTTCCTGGTGCGAGACTTCCTGGTACGCGACCCCGGGCGGGACGTCCCAGCGCGGCGGCGCGACCGGCGTGTCCCAGCGGATCTGCTCGGGCCGGACGGGTGCGCTCGGCCCGCCCACGGTCGGCGCGTCGAATGCGCCCGGGCCGTCGGCCGCGCCCGGCGCGTCGGATGCGGCGGCGCTCGCGGGCCCGGTGCCGGCGCCACGCCGCGCGAACTCGTGGCCGCAGGTGCCGCAGAAGCGCGCCTCGCCGGCGCGCGATCGCCCGCACTGAGGACAGAAGGTCATGGCCGCGTGCCTAGCCGGGAAGAGTGCCGCACATGGCCGCTGATGAACCGCGTACGCTGCGATCGTGCGTCATCGAGGCCCCCCGCTTTGTAAGACGCTGCCCATTATCGGGAGGTTACCGCCGGCGAACGCCGGCGCGAAAGGCCAGAAGGATGACAGCCCGCCGCACCGTGGCACCGCGGGTGCCCAGCCGCCGTCCGGCCCGGGTGGCGGCTGCCTTCTCGACCCGTCCGGCGTGGGGCCGCTGAGGCCGGGCCCGGCGGCCGGCCGCGCGGGGAAGATCCATTTACCAACCGGCCGCGCTTCCGTACATTTGCCTTAGCGTCGGCCGCGGTGATCCGCCGGCGCTTTGTCCAATGAGGGGCAGGTGCAATGCCGGACTTCCTGACCGCCTACGCCCAGAGCCAGCCGGACAAGCTGGCCGTGGTTGACGACAAGCCGGACGGGACCGTCGTCAGATGGACGTACGCCGAGTTGGAGGCACAGGCCAACCGGGTAGCGAACCTCCTGCTCACGCTGGGCGCCAGACCGCGCACGAAGATCTTGTGGTGCGGGCCGAACTCGCCGGAAGTCGTCGCGGTGATCAACGCGGCCCGCAAGATCGGCGCGATCGCCGTGCCGCTGAACTACCGGCTGACGCCGCAGGAGGCGGCCTACGTCATCGACCACAGCGACGCCGAGATCGCCTATGTCGACCACGAGTACGCCCCCATGTTCGCGCAGTTGCGCGACCGCCTGCCCAAGGTCCGGCACATGATCGCGGCCGGCGGCTCCGTGGCTGGCGGCACCGTCCCGGACGGGATGCTGAGCGACGCCGACATCGCGGCCGCGCCGTCGGATCCGCCCGAGGTCGACGAGGCGGAAAGCACGGGCGGGACGATGATCTACACCTCGGGGACCACCGGCAAGCCCAAGGGCGCGGTGCGCAGCGGCGGCCAGGACCCGGAGGCCGTCGGCGCCCTGCTCACCCTGCTCGGGTACCGTCCGGTCGACGTGTACATCACCTCGGGGCCGCTGTATCACAGCGGCCCCGGCGCGTTCATGGCCGCCGGGCTGCTCTACGGCCAGACGATCGTCGTGCAGCGCAAGTTCGACGCCGAGGACTGGCTTCGGCTGGTGGACAAGTACAAGGCCAGCTCCACGTTCTCCGCGCCCGCGCTGATCCGGATGATCTGCGCGCTGCCCGAGGAGGTCAAGGCGCGCTACGACCGCTCCTCCATGCACGTCATGATCGCCAACGCGGCGCCGTGGAGCTTCGCGCTCAAGCAGCAGTACGTGGCGAACTTCCCGCCGGAGTCGCTGTTCGAGGTGTACGGCTCCACCGAACTCGGCGTGGACACCGTGCTGCTGCCCGAGGACCAGCTCCGCAAGCCGGGCTCCTGCGGGCGGCCGGCCCCCGGCATCGAGATCAAGCTGGTCGACGACGACGGCAAGGAAGTCACCGGGACGGGCCCCGACCACCCCGGCGAGGTCTTCATCCGGTCCAAGGGCGTGTTCGACACGTACTACAAGAACGACGCCAGCTACGCCGCGAACAGCCAGGGCGACTACCACACCGTCGGCGACGTCGCCTACTGGGACGACGAGGGCTACCTGTACATCTGCGACCGCAAGACCGACATGATCATCACCGGCGGCATGAACGTCTACCCGGCCGAGATCGAGGCCGCGCTCGACCAGCACCCGGAGATCTACGACGTGGCCGTCTTCGGCATTCCGTCGGACGAGTGGGGCGAGGCCGTCCACGCGACCGTCGTCCGGGCCCCCGGCTCGACCCTGACCGCCGCGGAGGTCACCGCGTTCGCCCGCGACCACCTCGCCAGCTACAAGCTGCCCCGCTCGGTCGAGTTCACCGGCGAGCTCCCGCGCACCGGCTCAGGCAAGCTGCTCAAGCGCCAGCTCCGCGCCCCCTACTGGGCCGGCCGCCAAGCCCGGTAAGCCCGTCGCGGGGTCGCCAGCCTACTCGCGCCCCCGTACGCCGCAGCCAATAGTGACGATGCGAAGCGGAGAGTACGCCGCGCCGGCCTCGCTCACCCGTTCGCTAGGAGGCCGTCCAAGGTTCCGTGCCGGGCAGGGACGCCCGGAGGCGGCGGCCGCCGCCGGATGGCCCGTGATCGCGGGTCAGCAGCGGGCGCAGCCCACCAAAACCGGCAAAACGGACAAGACAAAGAGGAAATTTGCCCCTTAACGACCACCCGTTCGATGATCACGGGTCAAAAACGGCGCTATTCGCCGCGGATGACCCGCGATCACGTCGACGCCGGCGAGGCGGGAGCGGACCCGCGGTCAGGGGCCGGGGGCTGGTGCGGGTCCGGGCTCGGCGAAGGGGTCAGTCCGCCGTTTCGGCCTGGTGGAACAGGGCGCCGATGGCCGAGGTGAAGTACGGGCTGTAGGAGGCCCAGTCGAGGAGGCCGCCCTGCTCGTAGCCGCCGATCACGCCGTCCACCGCACCCGCGCCGGTCTCCGGGTTGTACCCGGTGACCCACGGGCCGCCGCTGGTGCCGTTGCGGAAGTTGTAGCAGTAGAACTCCTGCTGGCCGGACTGGAACTCGAAGCTGCGGGTGGCGCAGCGGGTCGGCTCGGACTGGGCGTCGTTGTAGCCGATGACCTCGACGGGGCGGTCGTAGCCGCCGTTCAGTTCGAGGACGAGGCCCCCGGTGACGGCCTGGATCTGGCTCTTGCCGTGCGCGGATACCGCGAGGAACGCGACGTCGTCGTTGGGATCGTGGGCGGAGCGCCACCGGCTGGAGATGACGATCGACGTGACCGTCCAGGTGCCGTAGGGGCGCGTC
Organism: Actinomycetota bacterium; assembly: GCA_027326205.1. Taxonomy (GTDB): domain Bacteria; phylum Actinomycetota; class Actinomycetes; order Streptosporangiales; family Streptosporangiaceae; genus Trebonia. The sequence continues at coordinate 765 of DAHWEX010000712.1, read as the reverse complement.
CCCGTGTGGTAGCCGGGCACGTAGGCGATGTTCGTCGCGAAGGACGTGCTGTACACGCAGTGCGCGGCGGTGATGAGCAGGTCCTGGTGGGCGGAATCCACCACGCTCGCGGTGCAGTAGTGGTTCTGGGTGCCCGTGGTGTAGAACAGGGCGCCGACGGTCTTCACCCCGCTGAATGCGACCCCGGTGGGCGTCCCCTGAGGCGCGGTAGCGGCCGGCGAAGCGTTCGCCTTCACCGCCGCGGACTGCTCGATCAGGCTGCCCGGGCCGCTGTCTCCCGCGGCGCCCGTCATCCGGCCCTGGGTCCAGAACGCCGCCGCCGTCCGCTGCGCGGCGGCGCTCACGTCGTCGGTAACGTCGGCCGAGGGCTGGCCGATAGCCCTGAACCCGGCGTCGGCCATCGCCGATACACCGCACACCAGCCCGAACCCCACGGATATGACGGCTACCGCCATCACAAGCAGCCACTTCGGAACACGCACCTCACCATTAACGCACGACCCGGCTTGCGCCGCGATAATGGCGCGCGTCTAAGTTCACTGACGTCTCTTCGCGCGCTCGTGCCCGCCTGCGGGCGGGGCGGGATCGCTCCACGCTGGGGGAAAGCCCGGCCCTCACCGGGCGACGGGCGCGCCCGGTGCCGGTTCAGCCTGGCGGGATTCGGCGGCGCCGGCGCCGCGGCGCCGCGGGTCAGCGCGTTGCCTGCTGCCCTGGTGCCGGCCCGGCGGTGCTCAAGGCCGCGACCTCGGCGCGGCGCCCGGCGCC
>DAHWEX010000707.1 GCA_027326205.1 Actinomycetota bacterium | reverse complement strand
CGCGCCGCCCGCTACCAGCGTGCCCGCGACCAAGGCAGCAGCGGCAAGCCTTCCAGCGATCCGCACGGGACCTCCTCCTCCTGCACGTCTGAACGAATAACCGCGCATTCTTCCGTGCGGCCCTCGTGCGGCCGCCGGGTGCGGTTGAATTTCCTCCCGAACGGGTGCGGGCGCCGCGGGGGACGGCGCGCGTCTTGCCGTTCGGGTGGCGAGCGCCCGCTCGCGGCGTTAGCCTGCACGGGATACCCGAGAGGGACACGATGGCTGGAATGGATGGTTGGTGCCCGTCTTGCGGGTACTCGGTAGAGCCCGGCACGCGGTTCTGCGGCGGTTGCGGGCAGCAGCTCGCTGCCGCGGACGGCGCGCCGGCGGCGCCGTTGCCAACGGCAACCATACAGTCGCCTGGCGGCCCGTTCCAGGGGCAGACCGCTGCCGCTTCACCGCTTCCCGCGCCGGTGGCGCCGTCCGCCGTCCCGCCGCCGGTGGGCAGCCCGGCGCCATGGCCGCCCCCGCCGGGTGCGGGCCCGGCATCGCCGCAGCCTGGCCAGGCCACCGAGCCGCAGGCACCGCTGTCGGACACGATGGAGCGGATGCTGCGGCCGCAGGGCCTGTTCCAGACCCGGCTCCCGGCGCCCGCCGAGTGGCCGCAGCCGGCCTACCCGCCGGCTCCCGGCGGCTACCCGCCGCCGCCCGGCGGCCAGCCTCCGCAGCCGAACCCCTACCAGCAGGGCGGCGGTTACCCGCCGCCTCCGCCGCCGGCCCCGTACCCGCAGGCGGGCCAGCAGTACCCGCCGACCGGCGCCTTCCAGCAGCCCGCTCCGCCGCAGGCGTGGGGCCCCGGCTACCCGCCGGGCGGGCAGTACCCCCCGACCGGGGCCTTCCAGGGGCCCTACGGCAACGGGCAGTTCGCGGGCGGGCAGTACGGCCAGGAGCAATTGCCCGGCGGGCAGTACCCGCCCGGGCAGTACGGCCAGGAGCAGTTCCCCGGCGGCCAGTACCCGCCCGGGCAGTACGGCCCCGGCGTCCAGTACGCCCCCGACGGCCTGCCGCTCGGCGACGGCGGCGGCGCGGGGCGCCCCGGGCTGCTCGGCCTGCTCCCGTTCAAGCGGCCGAAGAACATGCTGATCCCGGTGTCCGCGGGCGCGGCGCTGCTGGTGGTCATCGTCGCCGCGGTGGTCCTGTCGCAGGGCGGCGGGTCGTCGAGCGCCGCGGCCGGCGCCGGCGCGCCGGCGGCCGCGACCGCCTCATCCGGGGCGTCCGCCCTGACGCAGGGCCAGGCGGCGACCGCGCTGTCCGCCCTGCTGCCGCAGAGCGGCGGCGACCGGGCGGACGTCGGTGCCGCCGTGGTCAACGTGGAAAGCTGCGGCAAGGACATACCCAAGGACGTGCAGGTCTTCAACAGGGCCGCCGCCAACCGGCGCACGCTGCTGGCCAGGCTGAGGCAGCTTCCCGGGCGTTCCGCGCTGCCGGCCGGGATGGTCGCGGACCTGACCGGCGCCTGGCAGGCGTCCGCCGCGGTGGACGCGGGCCTGGCCAGGTGGGCGCAGGACCAGGTCGGCCACTGCAAGAAGGGGAACACGAAGGACGCCAACTACGTCGCGACCATCCCCTTCGACAGCAAGGCGACCAACGACAAGAACGCCTTCGTCCAGCTATGGAACCCGCTGGCGCGGCAGGACGGCCTGCCCACCCGCCAGGCGGGCGACCTGTAGCCGGAATCTCCTGACGCGCCTGGTCGCCTACATCACCAGGACGCCGCGGATGTTCCGCCCCGCGTGCATGTCGGCGTACCCGGTGTTGATGTCCTCGAGCGGGTACGTCCTGGTGACCATGCCGTCGAGGTCGAGCAGTCCGTCCTTGTAGAGGCCCAGCAGGCGCGGTATGTCGGCGCGCGAGTTGACGGACCCGAAGATGCAGCCGACGACCTGCTTCTCCCACTGGGCGAGCCCGTTGAGCGCGAGGGCCGGCCGGGTGTCGCTCACCGGGTAGATGTTCGTGACGACGACCCGGCCGCGCTTGGCCGTCAGGGCCAGGACGGCGTCCATCAGTTCCGGTCGGCCGGTGCCCATCGTCAGCACCACCACGTCGCACATCCGGCCCCACGTCACCTCGCGGATCAGGTCGAACGCGGCGGCGACGTCGGTTGCCGTGTGCGTCGCGCCGAAGCCGAGGGCCGAGGTCCGCTTGAACTCCACCGGGTCGACCGCGAAGACGTGCCGCGCCCCGGCGAGCCGCGCGCCCTGCACGGCGGCCGACCCCAGCCCGCTCGCCCCGACGACGGCGACGGCGTCCCCGGGCCGGACCCCACCCGCGTACACCGCGGAGCCCCACCCGGTCGCCGCGCCGCACCCGGTGAGGCAGGCGGCCTCGGGCCGGCAGGACGCGTCAACGGGGACGACCGACGCCTCGTTGACCACGGTGTGCCGGGCGTAGCAGCCGACGAGGCAGGTGATGGTCAGGTCCCGCCCGGCCAGGTCGCGGTGGCGCGAGGTGCCGTCGAGGATCTGGACGCCGGCCATGATGCCCGCCGCCACGTCGCACAGGTTCTGCCGGCCCTGCGCGCAGGACGGGCAGCGCCCGCAGTTCGGGATGGAGGAGAACACGATGTAGTCGCCCGGCTTGACCAGGGTGACCCCGGGGCCGGTCTGCTCGACGTAGCCCGCGCCCTCGTGCCCGCCGATCATCGGGCCGGCGAACGGCACGTCTCCGGTCCGGTGGTGCTCCTCGGAGTGGCACAGCCCGGCGGCCGCCACCCGGACGAGGACCTCCCCGGTGCGCGGCGGGTCCAGTTCGATCTCCTCGACCCGCCAGTCGGTGCCCGCCGCGTAAAGCACGGCCGCTTGCGTGCGCATGTCCCGTCCCCTTGCCCGTCGCTAGCACTTGAGGTGGTTGCCCGCGTCGACCGGGAGGGTGATCCCGGTGACGTAGCGCGCCGCGTCCGAGGCGAGCCAGACGATCGCGTTGGATACGTCGACCGGGTCCACCCACGGAATCGGCAGCAGGTTCATCTGCGCGAAGCCGTCCCGGACGTCGTCACGGCCCGGGTTCGCCAGGTCGGGGCGGAAGGCGCGGTGCAGGCTCTCGTTGTGGATCATCGGCGTGTCGACCGCGGTGGGACAGACCGCGTTGACCCGGATGAAGTACTCGGCCAGTTCGCAGGCCAGGGTGTCCTTGAGGGCGAGCACCCCGTTCTTGGCGGCCTTGTAGTCGCCAAGTCCCTTGCCCGCGGTGATCGCGGCGCCGGAACTGGTCAGCGTGACCGACCCTCCGTTGCCCGCCGCTATCATCAGCGGCACCGCCGCCTTGACCGTGATGAACGTCCCGGTCAGGGTGACGTCGATCAGTTCGCGGAACTCAGCTGCGTCGATCGCCCAGGTGTCGCGCGGCCAAGAGATGATCGCCGCGTTGGCGGCGACGATGTCGAGACGGCCGCCCAGTTCGGCGACGCCCTCGCCGAGGACGGCCTCGATCGCGGTCAGGTCCCGGATGTCGGCCTTGCGGGCGACGATCCGCCGGCCGAGTGCCTCGACCTCCCTGACCGTCTCCGCGAGGTCCGCCTCGGTGGCCAGCGGGTAGCTCAGCCAGGCCGGCGTCGCGCACGCGTCGACCGCGATGATGTCCGCGCCCTCCTGCGCGAGCCTGACCGCGTGCGACCGGCCCTGCCCGCGCGCCGCCCCGGTGACGAAGGCGACCTTCCCCTCTAGCACTCCCATCCTCATCTCCTCCGCTCGGTTCCCGGTTCCCGGTTCGCGTCCTGCGCCCGGTTCCGGTTCGCGCTACCCGCCGCCCGCGTTTCCGGTGGTCCGCCTCGCGTCATCTTCTTGCTGTTACATCGGAAGCCAGCCGGCGGCCAGTTGCTGTTATCCAGTGTGGCCAGGATGGTGGATCATCGGGCGGGCCATAGGCCTCCTAACGATCCGCGCTGTGCGGCCGCGCGGCCTGCATCCGGCTCGAAGTACGGGAGGGCGACCCCGGCCGCCACGTCGCGGAACACCGCGCGCACCGGCTGTCCCACCCGGACCTCGTCCGGTGCGACGCCGAGGAGGGCGGTGACCAGGCGGGGGCCCTCGGCCAGTGCCACGAGCGCCACGACATAGGGGACCTCGTCGGCGAACGCGTGGTGAGTGGGGTGCCGGACCACCGTGTACGTGTAGACCGTGCCCTCGCCGGACACCGGCCGCCAGCCAAGGCCGGCGGCGTGGCAGTGCGGGCAGCGGGGCAGCGGTGGGTGCCACGACTGGCGGCACGACTGGCACTCCTGCACGACGAGGCGCCCCGCGCGGGCCGCCTCCCAGAAGGGCGCGGTCAGCTCGGACATCCCGGGAACGACGGCCACGTCACGTCCCCTTCCGTTGGGTGCTTTCATGAAATGTCGGGAGATGTCGCGGCGCGAAGCGCCCGACATCTCCGGGCTATGCCGGGGCCGGGCGGCACCGCGGTCACCTGGCCAGGATCGTCGCCGAGCCGGCGGGCGCGCCGACTAGGGCGACCTCCGCGTCCGGGACCTGGTTGGCGGCGGTGCCGCGGAGCTGGCGGACCGCTTCGAGGATGCCGTTCATGCCGTGCAGGTACGCCTCGGACAGGTGACCGCCGTGGGTGTTGACCGGCAGCGGGCTGCCGGGTCCCGTGCCCTGCTCGGTGACGTACCGCCAGGCCCGGCCGTCCGGGACGAACCCGTAGGACTCCAGGGAGCGCAGCGGCATGTAGGACGTCGCGTCGTAGAACTCGGCCACGTCGATGTCGGCGCGGCCCACCCCCGCCTGGGCGAACAGCCGGTCGGCGGCGGCCGGCGGGAACAGCTCGAGCAGCTCGCCGCCTGCGTAGATGCCCATCGGCTCCCGGTACGGTGAGATCGTCTGGGTCGCGGACAGCACGTAGACCGGGTCGGGCCGCAGCGCCCGCGCGCGGTCCGCCGTGGTCACCACGAACGCGCAGGCGCCGTCGTTCTCCAGGCACAGGTCGAACAGGCGCAGCGGCTCGCTGATCACCCGCGCGGCCCGGTAGTCGTCCAGCGACATCGTCCTGCTCCGCATCATCGCGTCCGGGTTGCCGTTGGCGTACCGCCGCTGGGTGACCGCGATCGTCCCCAGCGCCACGGTCAGGTCCTCGTCGCTCAGCCCGTGCACCGCCGCGTAACGCCGCGCCCACAGGGCGAACAGCTGCCCCGGCGACATGAGCCCGAACGGCCAGGCGAACGACAGGTTGTCCTGCTCGGGCACCACGATGTCGCCCTCGGGCTGGCCGCCCTCGGGCTGGCCGCCGTCCGGCCCCCCGCCACCGGGCCCCCGGCCGTCCGCCCGGCCGAACCGGCCGCCCCTCGACTGCGACAGCGCCCGGTACACCACGACCGTGCTCGCGAGCCCCGCGCTGACCGCCGCCGCCGCGTGCAGCACGACGGCGCCCAGGGCCTCGCCGCCGTGTGCCGCCTGGGTGAACCAGGACAGCTCCCGGATGCCGAGGCCCCGCACGAGCTGAGCCTCGGTGACCGTCTCGAACGGGGCGGTGAACCGGCACATCCCGTCCACCTCGGCGACGTCGACGCCGGCGTCGGCGCACGCGGCGAGGACCGCCTCAAGCGCGAGTTCCCAGGCCGACGACGGCAGCGCCTTGCCGTAGGCGGTCTGGCCGATGCCGACGATCGCCGCCGCCCGCCGGATCACGGGCTAGCCTCTTGGGCAGCGCGTTCCCGGCCGGCCACCGAGCCGGCCGCACCGCCGGCGGCGGCCCGGTCCGCGCCCTCGCCGTCGCCGTCGCCCAGCCAGTCGCGCAGCACCTGCGCCGTGTGCTGTCCCGGCTGCGGCGGGGCCGTGACCCTGGCCGCGGAGCGGGACATCCGCACCGGGTAGCCGGGGATCGTCACCGGCCCCTTGCCCGGGTCGTCCACGGTGACGAAGATCCCGCGCTCGCGCAGGTCGGGGTCCTGGTACACCTCGGTGGTGGAGCGCAGCGCGCCGCCCGGCACACCGGCATCCCCGAGCGCGCGCATGGCGGCCATCTTGTCCAGGGTCCCGGTCCACGCGCGGACGGCTTCGTCCACCTCGGCCTTGTGCTCGCCCCGGCTGGCCATGGTCGCGAACCGCGGGTCGGCCAGCATGCCGGGCCGTCCGATCAGCGTGGCCATCCGCTCCCACTGGCGGTCGCTGCCGCAGTGGATGTGCACGTAGTCGCTCGGCCCGAACGGCGGGCAGGGGTAGATGTCCGACGGCGCGGTGGTGACGAGGAACGGCGGCCCGTTTCCGAACCTCGGGGTGTCCGTCTGCCGGTCGATCGGCCAGCCGTAGTGGATCCGCAGGAACGTCGCGCACTGGTCGGTCATCGAGACCTGCACGCGCTGGCCGAGCCCGTCCTTCTCCCGCTGGTACAGGGCCGCGAGGATCCCCTGGGCCATCATCATGCCGGTCCCGGTGTCGCCCACGTCGGGACCCGGCTTCATCGGCAGCCCGCCCGGCTCCCCGGTGATCGACGATCCGCCGGCGAAGCCCTGGGCGATCGGGTCGAAGCACGGGAAGTCCCGGTACGGCGAGTCCTCGGCGAACCCCTTGAGCTGGGCGTAGATCAGCCGCGGGTTGCGCGCCGAGAGCACCTCCCAGCCGAGCCCCAGGCGGTCGATCACGCCGGGCGAGAAGTTCTCCACGAACACGTCCGCCTTGTCCGCGAGCCGCAGCGCGGTGTCGCGGCCCGCGGGCGACTTGAGGTCGAGCTCAACCGACTTCTTGGACGCGTTGTTCAGGTAGAACGGAATCGGGTCGTAGCTTTCCCGGCTGCCCGGGGGAATCACCTTGACGACCTCGGCGCCGAGGAACGCCAGCACGAGCGTGGCCGACGGGCCCGCCACCTGGTGCGTCAGGTCCAGTACCCGGACGCCGTCGAGCGCGGGCCGGCCCGGCCGCGCGGTCTCGTCCATGAGCACACCTTTCCCCGTCGTCGCGGCCCCGTCGTCGCGGGTTAAGCCGGCCGCCCTGGCGCGATCGCGGGCGTGCGGCCACCCGGGCCGCCGGCTACCGCGCCTGGCGAACTTGCGCCGAACGTATACGATTCGGCAGGCCCGGGCAAGGTTCGCCGGCCGGCGCCGCCTGTCATCCGGACACCGCGACAAATTTCCGCGCGCTTTTCACCCGCGGCCCCCAGATCCCAGTTCCAGCGCAGTTCCCCCGTCTCCGCACAAGGCGTTGGCACGCGCCGGGCGCTCCCCTACGCTTATTGCGACGAGTGGGAGCGCCATGGACGGGATGGATGACGGAGCCGGCCGCGCGTGCCTGGAATGCCACGCACCGCTGAGTCCTAACGCGCGGTTCTGCCCGAGGTGCGGGCAGCCCGCGGGCCTTCCCGCCTCCGGCGGCCCCCAGTTCGGCGATCCCCCGCCCGGCGGCCCCGGAACAGGCTTCGGCGCGGGCCCCGGTTTCACCGTCGTGTCACCGCCGGACCCGGCGGCGCCCGGTGACTGGGGCACGCCCGCCGGGGACTGGCCCGAGCAGACCAGGGCCGACTGGGACGACCGGACAGTGACCCAGCTACCCGGGCAGGCGCCGTTCCCGCCGCGGGATTCGCCGTACGCCCCGCCCGCATACGACGGGCCGTCCTACGACGACCCTGGGCCGTCCTACGCGGGCCCGTCCTACGGGCAGGCGCCGCCGGCCGCGCAGGGTTACACCGCCCAGGGCTTCGAGCCCTTCCGGCCCTACGAGCCCGCGGCGCCGGCCGCCGGGTCCTCCGGCCGGGGGCCGGCCCCTGGGCCGCCGTCGGCGCCGTTCCAGGGACCGCCGCGCCAGCCGCCCCGGCGGCATGACAGGAACCGCTCCGGCACGCCGCTGGCGCTGTGGATCGGCCTGCTCGTGATCCTGCTCGGCGGGGGCGCGGCGGCGTGGCTGCTGATCGCGCACCCGTTCAGTCACCCGAGCCTGCGTGAGACCGCGAGCACGGCCGGCACGCCGGGCGCGCCGGCCGGTTCCGCGTCGCTGAGCTCTGCCTCGGCCGCTGTCACCACCCCGGCGGCCTCTCAGCCGCCATCGGTGTCCGCCGCGGCGGTCACCGAACAGCAGGCCGCGACGGCCGTCGCGGCGCTGCTGCGGCAGAGCGGCTCCGACCGTACCGCGATCAACGCCGCCTATGACAGCGTGCTGGCCTGCGATACCGCCCAGCTGGCCGGGGCGCCAGCGGTCTTCGACAAGGCCGCGGCCTCCCGGCAGGAGATGCTCGCCAGCCTGGGCACCCTGCCCGGCCGCGCCACCCTGCCGCCCGCGCTGCTCAGCGACCTCACCCAGGCGTGGCAGGCGTCGGTCGCCGCCGACCAGGCGTTCGCCCAGTGGGCGAACGACGAGCTCGCCGGCTGCACGCCCGACGACACGGGCAGCCCCGCCTACCAGGCCACGGTCACCCCGGACGACGACGCGACGAAGTACAAGACGGCCTTCGTCGCCCAGTGGAACCCGGTCGCCGCGCGGTACGGCCTTACCCAGTACAGCCAGCAGCAGCTGTAACCGGGGCCGGGCAGGCTCTGTCCGGACGCGAGGCGGCGGCGTGCCGCGCGGCGGCGCGGTCAGCGCAGCGCGGACCAGACCAGGGACGACATGCCGTTGACCGTGTCGATGCCGTACTGCTCGCTGGGGTTGCCGGTGCTGAGCACGGCGAGCAGGTAGTCCCGGCCGTCGCCGGAGATCCAGCCGACGCTGTTGACCTGCCAGTCGGTGCTGGCGTCGTTGAGCGGCAGCCAGCCGTTCTTCAGCGCCACCGTCACCCCGGCGGGGACGCCGCCGGAGACCCCCCAGGCCTGGCCGGCGGTGACGTTCTCCATCAGGGACAGGGCGTAGGACCGCTGGGCGGCCGACAGCAGCGGGTGCCGGCCGGGGACGACGAGCTGCTTCAGCAGGGTGAGCTGGTCCTGCGGGACCGTCGTGGTCAGGCCCCAGCCGGGCCAGGGGAACCCGGCGCAGCTCACGCACGGCGACGGGGTGGTCCCGGTCAGCCCGGCCCGGCCGTTGTAGGACCCGATGCCCGCGGCGCCGCCGGCGTCGTACCAGAGGCTGGTGGCCGCCGTGTTGTCGCTCTGCTCGATCATCGACCGCGCGAGGACCTGGTCCGCCGCGCTCAGCGGCCCGCCGTCCTGCTGGGCGAGCAGCGCCTCGAGGACGTCCAGCTTGACGACGCTGGCCTCGTCCTGCGCGGCCCCGGCGCCGAGCCGCCAGGTCTGCCCGGTCGTGACGTCGTAGGCCGCGGCGAGCACCGTGCCCGACCGGCCCGCCAGGTACGCCGCGGCGGGCCCGGACAGCGGGTCAGCGTGCAGGGCCGCCGCGGCGTCCTGGGAAGAGTCGTGCGGCGACGGCGTGCCCGGAGCCGGTCCCGTCGCAGCGGAGCCAGTCGTCGGCACGGTCGTCGCGGGCGTTCCGAGCGGACGCGTGCCGCCGTGTCCCCGGAGCGCCAAGAAGATCACGGAGGCGGCGAGGACCGTGACCACCACGCCCGCGATGGCTCGCCCGGCGCTGCGCATGATCGCTCCGCCTTCTCTCCCGTGCCGAACGCCCGGCCGCCGGACGGGCCAACCGGGTCGGGTAGAGCTTACGTGAGTCCCCGCTCCCGGACGGGCGGTTTGCCGGGCCGGTGGCGAACTGGCCGCCATGTCCCTGGTCGCGACCTCACCCGCACCAGTTACCGAGCGGGGAGAAGTTCGTAGCCGAGGGTGCTAAGCAAGTCGTTCACCTGGGGAAGCAAAGCAGGCGGTATGCGCTCAACGGGAACTTGCGCCCCGCAGCCGACGGGCGCGGGACCCGGTGCGGCGCCGTCCGCCCGGTATCCGCCCGGTGCCCCCGGGAGGCCGGCGAAGCGTCCGATCCCGTGTGCGGTGTCCGCTGGCTCAGCGTCCAGGTCCTCGTAGCGGAGCCGGAGGGTCTGTCCTGGAAAGGCTCGCTCGAAGGCCAGGAGCCGACCGCTGCACTGCGCCCAGTACGCCGCGGCGGCGGCGACGGTGTTGCCGGGATAGGCCACCGCGAACTGGCCGCAGGGACCGCCGCCCAGCCCCCACGGGTTGGCGGCGACGGCACTGTAGACGACGTCGAGCAGCGTCCGGTGCAGGCACAGGAACTTCGCCTTCGGGTACAGGAGGGCGAACCGCCCGGCGGACTCGCTGGCGCCGTCGGCCGGAATGCAGTACCGCAGGGCGCCCTTGCCGATCAGGTGCGTGGTGAGCATGGTGTTGACCATCGTGGTGATGGACTTCCTGGCCAGGTGCGACATCGCGCCATTGCCGCCTTCCACCTGCTGCCAGTCGGCGGCGAGCTGACCGCACGAGGTGACGAGGTCGGCACCGACCCATGTCACGCCCGGCAGTTCCTCGAGGAAGGCGCGCAGCCGGATCACTCCCGAGTACGCGTAGCTCAGCACCACAAGCGGCTCGTCGAGCTTAGGCGCCTGATAGCCGTTGAGGGCAGTGGTCACGGCTGACGGCTAGCTAGGATCTGCCGGGCCTGCGCCACGAGCCGGGCCATTTCCCCCTCGTACAGCCGGAGCTGGCCGCGATTGGACCCGATGAGCTGCTCCTGGTAGGCG